>JAAYFB010000362.1 GCA_012728465.1 Proteiniphilum sp.
ATGGACATAATCAAAGTATTGTAAATGGCATTTCAAGAATAGGCTACATGAAAGGTGGAAAAGATGCACTATGGGAGGATGAAAACATTGCCGATAGCATTACCGTACATGCAGTTGATTTTATTAAAAATAATAGCGAAAAGCCATTCTTCTTGTATCTTGGCACTAACGATATACACGTTCCGAGATACCCTCATGATAGATTTAGAGGCAAATCTGGAATGGGCTTCAGAGGGGATGCACTTCTTCAATTTGACTGGACTGTAGGCGAAGTAGTAAGTGCACTAAAAGAGGCAGGAATATTTGAAAATACTATTATCGTGATATCCAGTGATAATGGTCCTGTAGTTGATGATGGCTATGATGATGGCTCAGTTGAAAACTTAAGAAATCACAAGCCATGGGGTCCTTTCCGTGGAGGAAAATATAGCTCATTTGAGGCAGGCACTCGTGTTCCTTTCATTGTTCATTGGCCAGGAAAAGTAGATAAAGGAGTTTCAAATGCTTTGGTGTCTCAAATAGATATGCTGGGGACTTTTGCAGAGCTAACAGGTATTGAAGTCGAAAAAGAACAGCTTAAAGATAGTCAACCACAATTGAAAACTTGGTTAGGAAAAGATAAGAAGGGTCGTGATTATGTAATTGGTGCGTCCAGCTCACTTTCTATTCTTACTGATGAGTGGAAATATATTGAACCTAGTCAAGGTGCTGTTTACCATCAATTGACGAATACAGAGACTGGTAATAATAAAGAAGATCAATTGTACAACATTAGAACAGACAGAAGTGAATACGACAATGTGGCTGATGATAATCAATTAGTGGTTCGTTTTCTAAAACAAATTATTGATGACGAAAAAAGCAAAGGAGTGGGAATGGATTTGTAGCAGTATGAAAATTTAAATCAATAAAACTATAAGCTAATAATACATAAGTAATAATGCTAAAGATAAAACACTTAATAATAATATTAATATCTTTAATACTGCTTTCATGTTCATCAAAAGGTGACACCTTATCGGTAATGCAATTCAACATTTGGCAAGAAGGAACATCAGTCGAAAATGGTTTTGAAGGAATAGTTGACAACATCATCAATGTCAATCCAGATATGGTAACTTTTAGTGAAGTACGTAATTATAATAATACGGACTTTATAGGGAGACTAGTAGATGCTCTATCTCAAAAAGGATATTTCTACAATGGAAGAAGCAGCATAAGTACGGGGTTAATATCTAAATATCCCATCACCGAACAAACTGTAATTTATCCATTAAAAAATGATGCAGGATCAATTACGAAAGCATCAATTGACGTTAATGGAAAAACTGTAGCTCTGTACTCAGCACATCTGGACTATCGACATTATGCTTGCTACTTACCTCGAGGATATGATGGATCAACTTGGGAGAAAATGGAAGCTCCTATCACCGATGTTGATTCAATATTAACGCAAAACAGAAAGTCGTTTCGCCAAAAGGCAATTAATGCTTTTATTGAAGAATCAAAAAAGGAGATAGAAAAAGGGAATATTGTTATTATTGGAGGTGACTTTAATGAGCCATCACATCTGGACTGGACTGACAAAACTAAAAACTTATGGGATCATAACGGAGCAATGATAGAATGGGAAGTATCTAAGAGTTTATATAATAGTGGCTTTAAAGATACTTACCGTGAATATTATCCTGATGTTATTAATTATCCTGGATTTACATTCCCTTCGGACAATGAGAGTGTTGACACTAGCAAACTAACATGGGCTCCTGAATCTGACGAAAGAGATAGAATTGATTTTATTTATTACTATCCATCTAGTAACATATCACTGCAAAAGTCAATTATGGTAGGTCCATCAATGTCTATTGTGAAAAACAAAAGAGTTAAAGAAGAAGGCAAAGAAGACTTTATTTTACCTGTAGGCACATGGCCAACAGATCATAAAGCTCTAGTGACAACTTTTGTAATTAATTGAATTAAATATAGAACACCAAATTATCATCGAAATGAATAAAAAGTTTAAAACAAACATTTTTTTAATAGCCATCTTAGGATTAGTTTCTTATCATGTAAATGCATCAGAATACTCCATTTTACCTCAACCTGATAAAATAGAATATGTGTGGGGCGAATACTCGTTTGGGTTCGACCTATCAGTTGTATATCCAATTGAATTAGTGAAAGAGTCACAATTAATAAAAGAGTGGCTAACTACTGACTTTGTTATTAACCCTGTTCTTCGTCAAAAAAAGGATGAAGGGCACAGAGGTAATATCAATCTAGTGCTAGATAGCAATATACTACCAAATCAAAAGGAAGGATACATTTTAGATATTAACAATGAGGGCATAACCATTAAGGCAAATTCGAAGGCAGGCATCATATATGGAGCACAATCATTGCGCCAAATAATACAAGAGAGGGATGGACGTTTCGTAGTTCAAAATGGAACTATTACAGATTATCCTGCCTTTAGCTGGAGGGCCTTTATGCTAGATGATGCCAGAAATTTCTTGGGCAAAGAAGTTGTAAAAAACATGCTAGATGAGATGGTAGCACTTAAGATGAACACCTTCCATTGGCACTTAGTTGATGACCAAGGCTGGAGAATTGAGATAAAAAAATACCCCAAACTTACAGAAGTAGGTGCTTTTAGAGATTCCACAGAGATTAATCATTTTCACTCAGAAATATATGATGGAAAACCACACGGTGGCTTTTACACACAAGAAGAAATAAAAGAAATAATCAAATATGCGAGTGACAGAAATATTCAAATTGTACCCGAGATAGAGATGCCTGGACATGCAAGTGCATCAATTGCTGCATATCCATGGTTGGGTGTATCTGGCAAGAAGATATCTGTTCCTTGCTACTACGGAGTCATGTATGACGTTTATGATGTCAGCAATCCACGAGTAAGAACTTTCTTGCAAGATGTTTTGGAGGAAGTTTTTGCATTATTCCCTTCGCCTGTTATTCACATTGGAGGTGATGAAGTAAGATACAACCAATGGACTGAGTCGAAAAGAGTATCTGAATATATGAAGCAAAACAACCTTAAGACACCTGCCGAGCTACAAGTTCATTTCACTAATCAAATGTCAAACTGGATATCAGGAAAAGGGAAAAAGATGATGGGATGGAACGAAATAACTGGAGAAACAGTTCACGACTATCAAACAGGCAATGAGGCTAGCATAGGAAATGAGTTGTCACCCGAAACAATTGTTCACTTTTGGAAAGGAGATCCTTCACTTATCAACAAAACAATTAATAAAGGATATAATATTGTAAACTCTTATCATGTATATACATATCTCGACTATGATTATAACTCTATACCTCTTAGCAAGTCATACTCTTTTAACCCGATACCAGAAGGAATAGATAAAGAAAAGGAGAAACAGGTCTTAGGGCTTGGATGTCAGATGTGGTGTGAATTCATTCAAGATGAGAAGAGCATGAACAAAAAAGTGTTTCCACGAATTGCGGCTTATGCCGAAACAGGATGGACAAAGAACGAAAATAAGAATTATTCAAGATTTAAAAACTCGTTAGAGTTCTTCTTGAACAAGTGGAAGAAGAAAGGAATAGAGTTTGGTCCTACATTATAAACCATAAAATCACCTTTTAATTATGACAAAGAGATTAATATTTTTACTATTTACAATTGCACCATTATTATCAATAGCTCAGGAACCATTTAAAATAAAATATGGACCTTACCTACAAAACGTAAGTGAAAATGAAGCCACAATAGTGTGGGTAACATCAAAAGATGCCTTATCGTGGGTAGAAATTGCTCCAGATGATGGGACACACTTTTATGCAGCGGAACGAAAACAATATTTTGAAACAGAAAATGGACGAAAATTAGTAGGTAATATTCATAAAGTAACTGTCAAAGGGCTAGATAAAGGCACCAAATACCGTTACAGATTATATTCTCGTGAGGTTTTAGACAATTACAATTGGGACACTTCCTATGGAAAGATAACTGCAAGCAGCTCATATCAGCCATTTAGCTTTACTACATTTGATGAGAGTAAAAATGAATTTTCATTTGCAGTAGTTAATGATATACATGCTGATACACTAGCTTTAAAAGAGCTATTAAATCAAGTAGAAATAAACAAAAAGGATTTTATTGTTTTTAATGGAGATATGATGAGCCACTTAAACTCCGAAAAGCTAATGTTTGATGGCTTTATTAATAAATCTGTTGAGATGTTTGCATCCAATCGTCCATTTATTCTTACTCGTGGCAATCACGAGACACGTGGACCATTTTCAACAAAGTATATGGACTACTTTCCCTCTACAACTGGTAAGCCATACTTTTCTTTTAGAAATGGACCAGCATTTTTCATCATGCTTGATAGCGGTGAAGATAAGCCAGATACAGACATCGAATATGGTGGCTTATCAGCATTTGATGAATACAGAGAAGAACAAGCAGAGTGGTTAAAAAAACTGGTAGAGACAGATGAGTTTAAAAATGCACCTCTCAAAATTGTATCAATACATATACCCGCTTTCACATCTACGTGGTATGGTACTCTACACGTTGAAGAACTATTTATCCCCATTTTAAACAAAGCAGGTATAGACTTAATGTTTTGTGGGCATACTCATCAATATGAATTTATAAACAAGGGAGATAAGGGCAATAACTTTCCAATAATAATAAACGCTAATAGAGATATTATGGATATTAACGTAAAGGAAAACTCGATAAATGTAGTAATTAAAGATATAAAAGGCAAAATAACACAAGAATTCAATTTTTAGATAAAATGAACCAAATTGGCTTTAATTAGTTCTATAAAAACAACCATTATTAAAAATCAAAAAACATTTTAAAGAACAAATCATGAGGAAAGCTTTATTATTATTTGTTACAGCTATATTGATGTTGACATCCACATCTGTTGGAGCACAACAAAAGGTGTGGGACGAAACCGAAAGTCAAAAAGAAGAGAGAATGAAATGGTGGACAAACGACCGCTTTGGCATGTTTGTTCATTGGGGAATATATGCGCTACCAGCACGACACGAATGGGTGCAAACCAATGAGAGAATACCTTTTGAGGAATATAAAAAATATTTCGAGCTATTTGATCCTGACCTTTACAACCCTCGCGAATGGGCTCAAAAAGCAAAAGAGGCAGGCATGAAATATGCTGTAATTACAGCTAAACATCATGATGGCTTTTTTATGTTTGAAACAAAACATACAAACTATAATGTGATGAACACCCCCTATGGCAAAGATATTATTAAAGAATGGGTGGATGCATACAAAGAAGCTGGGCTAAAAGTAGGATTTTACTACTCACTTATTGATTGGCATCATCCCGATTTCACTATTGATAGAATTCACCCCATTCGTCCCAACAATAAAGCAGACTACGACAAGATGAATGAAGGAAAGGATATGAATAAATATCGTAAATATCTAAAAGATCAAATTACAGAACTACTCACTAATTATGGAACAATAGACATACTGTGGCTTGATTATTCATATCCTGGAGAACTAGGAAAAGGACGTGATGACTGGGACTCGATTGAGTTATTAAAGCTAGTTCGCAAACTACAGCCAGGCATCTTGATTGACGACCGTGCTGAC
>JAAYFB010000363.1 GCA_012728465.1 Proteiniphilum sp.
CTCTCGACATATTTTAAAAGCTATAAAACACAAATGTGTTTATTATTTTCTTAGTCAAAAAGCCTTCATGTAGAAGTGTAATTACAAATAAAATGAACTTTTTCGCCTCAAACACAATTGTATTTGGTCACACTTTTTTTATAATACGCTAAAAACATAGTATTATTAACAGTATCTGCACCCATTAATGTTAATAAACATATATCTACATAAAGATTGATGCAAAAAAGTGAGTCAATACAACTTGTATTTCAAGAAAATTGGAAAAAAGTGCATCAATTACATTTGTGTTTTTGTCAACCGTGACCAAATAGTCCTAAAACACATTTGTGTTTGAGCCATATTTTTGCCATATTGTTAAAAATAAAGCTCGATTCATAAGCTTTGGCACGTTAATATTACCAAATCAATATGTTTCTAGGGAGAATCGCATCAATATATTGTCGTTTACATATGTGTTTGAAGATGATTTAAACAATATGTTGTCAAACACAAATGTGTTTAGCTCACTTTTTCTCATAATGTTAAACGATTAAATACGTTCAATAATCAATCTATCAGCAATTTGCCAAAAATAAGTTGTGTATTTTAGCTTTTGCTTACATTTGTCAGTTTTATGAGTGTGAAATAAATTAACATCCTGTTGAAGAACTTAAAAACTCAACCTTCTTAGTATGGCATGAAGAGGAAAAACTTAATACGATGCTAAAAATTTATGTGCTATACATAGTGCAATATTATGGATTTTATGGAATCACCCACACAAAACGTAATAGAGCCAATATGTGAAGTAATAAATATTTAGCTGACACTTCATTTATTTATTACAAAGGTTTCAAAGGTGTTGTCCTCGTAATAAATAATTATCTGGCTTATTTTTTTAGCAATCATTTTTTCCTGGATAACGTTCTTATTATTAATGCTATTCTCGGTATTAGAATAGTCGTTAACCCTATTTCCTTGCGATTTTTCAATCAAATCTTTAGTAGAGTCTATGTTTTCTTGATCCTTATTGAATAGAAAGCCCGAAATCGGCAAATTTTCTCTATCTACACCATCGTTGTACATATTTCCCTTTCCGTTTAATAACCAGTCTGAATTTACATAGGGAAGTTCAGATAGAATGCTTGTCACTACATCAAGACTCGGATTGTTGCGTCCATTAAGAATGTGTGATATTACAGCCCTATTAACTTTTAATCTATCTGCAAACTTTGTAGGCGTCATACCTTCATTGTCCATTATTGCTTTTATTCGATCCTTCATGACAAAATTTCTTGAAATGTATATTTTTACCATACTAAATACGAGATACAAATGTAGTCATAAGTAAATACATTTGCAAATTGCTTCAAGATATAATTGTATCTAACATTTGTTTCTTTCAAATGATACATTTGTGGAATATTATTGTAACATGATTAATTCATAAAGCATGAACAATAAACTTTTAGTTTCTATATATGGCACATATTATTGATAATAAACATATTGGTTGCTTTAATAATTATGGATTAACCATAGATTATCTTTTTTAGAAATATAAATTATTAATTTAAAGTATAGATTTATCAAACGAATATAAGTCGTTTATAATAATATAATTATTATTCTTATATATGTAATATATATGTTGTTAACTACGTTTGTGGTACAAAAGTATCATTACTTTATAAGTATAATACATTTATTTTATCTTGGATACAATTGTTCGGTAATTAGTATTTGATACATTTGTATATTGAGTACTTTCTTAAATCAAATATTATATTACATTTCACAGAGTATATTAATAGAATTGTATGTTAAATTGGATACAATAATACACTAATGTGTTTTTGTGACATAATTTTCGCATAATGTATAAGTACAATGTAAATACTATGTTATCATGAACTTAAATACATATTGATGTGTTTATTACACAGTTCGTTATAGCATATAAATTATGATTGGAATTGATATCAGATAAATTGATTTGTGTGCGTATTTATTAAAACTTAAATTTGAGATAAGAATATGAGAAAGTTTACATACATATTATTTACTTTATTACTAGCAGTGAATATCGTAAAAGCGCAAAATGAAAATAAAATGGATTTATATGATTTTTCTGTGAAGAGTATCGATGGCACCGAATTTGATATGTCGGATTTGAAAGGTAAAAAAGTTATGATTGTGAATGTAGCCTCAAAATGTGGACTTACTCCACAGTACGAAGAGCTACAGGAGCTATATGAGCAATACAAAGATTTAGGATTTATCATTATTGGCTTCCCAGCTAATAACTTCAATAACCAAGAGCCAGGAAGCAATCAAGAGATAAAAGAGTTTTGCGATGCTAAATATAGCATTACATTCCCCGTAATGAGCAAGATTGATGTTGTGGGTGAGAATAAAGCTCCAATTTATCAGTGGCTTACAGAAAAAGATAAAAACGGTGTTATCGATCAAGAAGTTACATGGAACTTTCAGAAATATTTAATTGATAGAAATGGTAATCTCAAAGCAGTTGTTATGCCAAAAGAAAGCCCTAAAAGCAAAGAGATTATCGCGTGGATTAAAGATGGCAAATAGCTTTTAGGTTTTTAGTGCATGATACGAAATAAAAGCTCTTTGAGTAGCTCGCCTGAAGTTGCCGAAACATTCCCTATGCCTTTTGTTTTAGCATCGAATACGCGAAGTTCTGATATTATATTCATTACTTTCATTGCATTATAGTTTCTAAGTCCTGACATATAATCTCGTGCAAAATAGGCAGACTTTAGGCCAAGTGACGACATAACTGACTGCTCATTCTTCTGAGGTAGCCAAAAACACTCTAGCAAGTTGCTAAAGTAATTAAATAGTAGCGAGATTGTTACAATTGTGGGATTATCCTTTGGGTTTTTGTCAAAGTAGTTAGCAATTCTATTAGCAGCGACTACGTCCTTGCTTATCACGGCTTTAAGTAGTTCAAAGTTGTTGAAATCCTTGCTTATACCTATGTTTTTCTCAACCAAATCTGATGTTATCGTATTGTTATCTTTTGGCAATGATATTTCAAGCTTTAAAAGTTCTTGGTTAAGTTTGCTAATATCATTTCCAACAAAGTCAGTTATCATTTGAGCTGATTTATCATCGATTCTAATCTTTTTAGCTGCAAAGTAGCTCTTTATGTATGGTGGAACTTGATTGTCGTATAATTTCTTTGATTCGAATACTACGCCACCATTTCCATTAATATTTTTCACTAAGGCTCGTCTGCCATCCACTTTTTTGTGTTTGTAGTTTATAACCAGTATAGTGCTTTTTAGTGGTTTTTTGGCATACACATCTAGAAGATCAAACTTATCGAGTTCTTGTGCCTCCTTTATTATTATTAATTGATATTCTGCCATCAAAGGAAAGCGTCGTGCCGAAGCTATTATATTGTTTACATCGGAATCTACTCCATAAAAAGTAAGTAGATTGAAGTCTTTTTCTTCGTTAGTGAGCACATTCTCTACTAACAAATCAGAGATTTGATCTATAAAGAATGATTCGTCACCCATTAAAAGGTAGATGGGAGAAAATTTTTTATTTAAAATGTCCCTTTTTATCGATTCAAATGTAACTGCAGCCATAATTTGGATTAAAAGTCAAAGCGAAGATGCTTCACAGTAGTTTCGTTGTTTATTAAGGTTGATAGTGTCTCTATACCAATTTTTACATGCTCTTCTACAAAGTTTTCTGTGATAATTTTATCACTTTTATCTGTTTTTACGCCACTCGAAATCATTGGCTGATCTGTAACTAATAGTACAGCTCCTGTTGAAATATGATTGGCAAACCCACATGTAAATAGTGTAGCAGTCTCCATATCTACAGCCATAGCTCTCAGTTTTACCAGATAGTCTTTAAATGCTTTATCATATTCCCAAACTCTTCTATTGGTTGTATAAACTGTCCCAGTCCAATAGTCTTTTCCAAAGTCTCTAATATTTGAAGATGCAGAACGCAATAGGCTAAATGCTGGTAAAGAAGGCACCTCAGGTGGCAAATAGTCATTTGATGTTCCTTCGCCTCTGATGGCAGCAATCGGGAGTATGTAATCACCAAGATTATTTTGAGGCTTTATTCCTCCGCATTTTCCGAGGAATAGCACAGCTGTTGGAGATATGGCACTAAGTAAATCCATTATTGTTGCAGCATTTGCGCTTCCCATACCAAAATTAATTATTGTAATTCCATTTGCGGATGAGCTTGGCATATTAGCATCAAGTCCAATTATTGGAGCATTGAAATGGTTAGCGAATATTTCTACATATTTTTGAAAGTTGGTCAATAAAATATATGGAGTAAATTCGTGTAACTGTCGCTTTGTATAACGTGGAAGCCAATTCTCAACAATATCTTGTTTAGTTCTCATATTTCTTATATTTTTGCTGTTTACAAAATTTACAATTAAACAAAGATACAATATGTACGCGTTAAATCTGCCCAATTATGACGTAAAAATCCGAAAAACTTATAATGGCATTGAGATATTTGATGCACTTCGTAAAAAGTTTTTGATTCTTACGCCTGAGGAATGGGTGAGACAGAATTTTACTAATTATTTGATAGTAGAGAAGAGGTATCCTGCTTCATTAATGGCAAATGAGGCAACTATTAAACTAAACTCGCTAACTAGACGATGTGACACTATAGTGTATAACAACATGTTGGAACCAGTAGCTATTTGCGAATACAAGAATCCTGAAATAGTTATTAATCAAGACACATTTGATCAAATAGTGAGATATAATATAGTGTTAAAAGTTAAATATCTGATAGTTTCAAATGGAATAACTCATTATTGTTGTAAGATTGATTACACAAAAATGGACTATGAGTTCTTAAAAGATATACCCTTTTATGATGAACTTATATCTCCGTAGTATTTGACTTAATTACATAAAGCTGAAAATTCTCATACCTTACCACCTTAACCGAATCACCTTTTTCAATGAAATCTTTAATAGATATGGCATCATAATATTCATCATCAATAATTATTTTTCCTGATGGGCGAAGCACAGTTGCCGCCTCTCCCATTTTACCTACCAAAGAAGTTGGCTCCATTGAAACTGATACGAAACCTTCCTGATCTGATGTAAGGGCAATATTCCTAAATATTCCAGGTTTTCCAATTTTACTAGATAAATATACTATTAGCACCAATCCTGAACCCATTCCTGCAGAAACTATCATTGAGGATCTAAATATCTCATGAACAGATACATTGCTAAAATCGAAGTGTACATTACCTATTAAAGTTAATATTAGGGATGCAACAATGAGTGCAATTCCTGATATTCCGGCAAATCCAAAACCAGGAATCACAAATATTTCAAATACAATGAGTATAAGTCCCAACACGAAGATTAGTACTTCCCAACTTTGAGCATATCCCGTAAGGTATAATGGGGTGAAGTATAAAATTGCTGCAGTAATGGAAATGGCTGTAGGGAATCCTATACCTGGAGATTGTAATTCAAAAAATATACCTCCTATTATTATCATTATCAAAAAAGCTTGCAGTAAACCGTTCATCAAGAAACCTTTTATCTTGTCATAAAGTGTGGGGTTATAAACAGTTATATTGTAATCCTTATATCCAAGAAACTCTACAGCTATTTGGTTAATATTCTCTGCAATTCCATCACAATAGCCCAAATCTAGTGCCTGACTTGCAGTAAGAGTTAGAATTTGTGTAGAGTCAACATATCCAGGTATTATTACATGTTCTGCCACCATCGCCTCCGCAATTAGGGGATCTCTCCTCCACTCTACTAATGTATCACCATTCTGATATACAGTGTCTTTACCATGACTTTCGGCAGTTGCACGCATTATACCACGCATATATGATTGGTATTTATCAGGGGCTTTAGCTCCATCAGTTCCACTAACTACTGTAGCTGCACCCATTGATGCACTACTACGCATAAATATACTGTCGCAAGCAATCGAGATTAATGAACCTGCTGAAGCAGCATTGTTATCTATAAATACATAAACAGGTAACGGAAAATTTAGGATTGCAGTTCTCATGGAGTCGGCATCTACTACCGTCCCCCCATAAGTATTCATGTGTATAAGTAAGCAAGTTGCATTCTGCTCCATAGCTTCGTGCATACCATTTTTTAGGTAAACCCACGTATTACTACCAATTTCTTCCTTAATGTTGACTTTATATATTAGCGGGTTTTTGTTTTGAGCAACAAGGTTATTTGCCACTACAATAGCTAATAATATTAATATGGATTTTATGTGTTTCATTTTTATATAAATTTGTTTTTACAAATATAGTTTGATTTTATCGCAACAAGGTATAGATATTCAAAAAAATAATATTATATTTGCCACTTCAATTTAAATCTGCTATGTATAAAATAATTATTAGTTTAGGTTCAAACAGCTATTCAAAGCTAAATATCGACAAGGCTAAACGCATGCTAAGCTTTAGTTTTCCAGATGTAATTTTTTCTAGCTCTATAATATCCTTATCAGATGATGAGGATGCTAAGTTTCCATTCAGAAATGCAATAGGTGTATTTTATGATGATATACCAGTAAAAGAGTTGCATAAAAAGTTGAAATCAATAGAATATGCACTCGGAAGACAGCCTAAAGACAAAGATATGGGTAAAGTCATAATTGATATTGATTTATTGCAATATGGCGACGTAATTATTAGGGAAGAAGATATTAAGAAGGAATATGTTCAGGCTCTATTAAAAGAATTTGTAGAAGAATAAGCACTTATTTTTATACATCAAATAATATATCAAATAGCATTTGTTGCTATTTGGTATTATTAAAAACAACATATCGCTTCAGTGTTATTGTTAAGTATTTAAATAGCACCAATACTACCACAGAATTAAATACCCAATCGTTTTAATAATTTACGCAAAATTATTTCGTCAATCTTTTCATTTCTTTATCTTTGTATTATGAATCAATTGATTTTGCATATAGAGTATCTGCTTCATCAGCACAATTGTGTAATTGTGCCTGGTTTTGGTGGTTTTGTAGTAAACATATCTCCGACATATAAAGAGGAGCTATCAATATTTCATCCTTCACATTGCGAACTTGTATTCAATAGATCTCTTACTCATAACGATGGGTTGTTAGTAGAGTCTTATATGCGAATTGAAAATATACCTTTTGAATTAGCATCACAAAGAATCGAAAAGGCAGTAAAAGATCTTAAATGTAAACTGCGTGAAGCTAAGCAAGTCAATTTAGGTGAGTTGGGCGAAATAAAGCTTACAGAAGATGATAGATATCTCTATAAACCTAATACTTTTATGCGACCTGAGTATTATGGATTATTTACCTCGTCACTTGCACCAATAATTCATCTTAAACCAAAAAGTATTGATACGGCAAAGCCCTTTATAGATAGAAAAAATATCTTCCCAAAAGTAAGTGTTGGTGCTGCTATTGCTGCAATGATTGCTATAATTTTCTTTATTTTCCCAATGCAGGATAGTGTTAAGCAACATCAATCGGCTAAAATGCTCTCAGAAACAAATCTTTTTTCAAAAACCGAAAGACAAAAGAATAGAGCAAACCTATACGATAATTATGATATAGACTTGTCTGCAAATCATAATGCATACTCTGATCCTAATTCTAATTCTAATAATATCGTTGCATCAGAATCAAGTAAAGAAAAACAATATTATGTTATTGTAGGTGTTTACGAAGTAAGAGAGATTGCAGACAAAATGATTGAAAAGTTGAAATCAGATGGCTTTAATGAATGTAACACTATAGAGAAGCCAAACAGAATAGATGTTTATGCTGTAAGTTTCTCATCAAAACAAGAAGCCGAGAATATGGCAAAAGAGATGCGACAAAACTTTGACATATATAAAGATGCGTGGGTAAAATA
>JAAYFB010000364.1 GCA_012728465.1 Proteiniphilum sp.
ACAGCTTTGGCTCCAAAAACGCCTCCGAAAAGTTAAGGCATGTTATAAAACAGCCAAAAACACCCCAATCTCATTTGTGGTTGGGAGTGATTTGAACTTTTTACCCCAAATCTCATTTGTGGTTGGGAGTGATTTCTTCTCCAAACTCTCATTTATAGACATAAATGAGAGTTTTGAGAACCAAAAACTACCATTATTAAGTGATGAAGAGAGTAAATAAGTGCCAACACTATTAAAACCTCTTAATATTGACACCAAAACTTAACAATAATTGCGAATGAAAAGTGATAATGATAGTGTTTTGTTTTTATATCTGTCAATGTCATTTGACATTTTGAGTTTCTGCAATTAAAAACAGTCAATAACATTTGACATTTTGAGTTTTTGGAATTTAAAACAGTCAATGTCGTTTGACATTTGGGGGGATGATAAATAAGTTATTATATGAAACATGCGGTTGAATGAGACATAGTACAGAAAATCATCTTTATACAAATGGAGATAGGTACATAAACAAAATCGCACCATCAAATATTGATAGTGCGATTTATTAATTCATATTTCAATTATAAAATTCAATACTCCAAACATAAAAACATATTTGGGAGTAAAAAAATTCAGATGTTAGTTAGCTTCTTTTTTAGCATCCTCAATCATCTTAGCGTTTGGCAGGATAAATATTTCAACTCTACGGTTTTGAGAACGACCAGCCACTGTTGAGTTATCTGCGATAGGATCTTTAGATCCAAATCCTTCTGATACCATACGGCTTGCTGCAACGCCTCTTGATTGTAGGTAGTTGTAAACTGATGCAGCTCTCTTTTCAGATAGAGGTTGGTTGATTCCATCATTACCTGTGCTATCTGTGTGTCCATAAATTTTCACGTCAGTGTCAGGATTTTCCAACAATGATGTAGCAAATTTATTTAATGACTCGCGTGATGTAGTATTAAGTGTGCTAGAGTTTGTAGCATAAAGGATACCCGACTCAAAAGTAACTTTAATAGCCTGTCCTTCATTGATTTTTTCAACTTGTGCTCCTTCTATAGCCTCTAATTCAGCAGCCTGCTTATCCATTTTCTTGCCGATTATAGCTCCCGAAGCACCACCTACTGCAGCACCAATACCTGCGCCCCATGCAGCACCTTTACCACCACCTACGATAGCACCGATACCTGCGCCTAAAGCAGCACCTGCTCCTGCTCCAACACCTGTTCCTTTAACCGTATTGCTGGCACCACAGCTTGATAATAACATTGCAACACTTAGAATAGTGATGCCAAAAAGTTTTGAAAATAATTTCATAGTTTAAATTATTAATTTTGATTTTTTATATTTATATATTCTTGAATGGTTATTCAAACAAATTAAGAGTATCACAATATGCAAGCTCACCCGCAACTATGCTTTCTATCTCATCATCTGAGAAATCTCTTATTTTATCCTTCTTAGCATTCTTAACTACAAAGTCCAAAAGCAAGTCAACGTCTATTTCAATATCTGCATCGTCACTCTCATCAAATAATCCTTGAGTTTCATAAAACTCATAAATCAAATCAACAATGTAGTTGACTTCGTCATCCGAAAACTTATTTTTAAACTCTTCGGGCAGATGATTTTGTATAAACTTAATCGAATCATCCTCGTCATAATCCAAAACCTTTTTCTCTTCACTCATGACCTTATATTTTTAAAATTCTAGTTACACATCTCATATCCCTTGTACCAGCATAGAATGTCGCATTTATATATAAACACATATCTATACCGCAAAGTTATACAAAAAATATAATAAACAAGACTTTACATTTTGCAAAACATGTAGTGGGTATTTTTTACACACTAGCTTACTTCATTTAAGTATCTAGATACTACCCAAAAGCCCACACAAATCAAATTTAAATATGATTTATTTTAATATTTTATATCTAACTAATAAACAACAACTCCCTGTATTTAGGTAATGTCCACATCTGATTATCTACTATTAGCTCAAGCTTGTCGGTATGATATCTGATAATATTAAAGCATGTCTCCACATTATCGTGATATGCAATAGCCTTTTCGCGCGCATCCTCTATTTTATTCGCTTCTCGGCGTGCATCCACCATCTTTGCTACATTTTGCTTTATTACCAAAATATGTTCTGCAATATCCTCAACCAACAAAACATCCTCTGCTGACAATCGTTCAGCTCTATCTTTGTCAAACACTTTACTCATCTTATAAATGCTGTCGAGCAAAAGTGATTGATATTGCTTAGCTACGGGGATAATGTGGTTCATACACAAATCACCCAACACACGAGCCTCAATCTGAATTTTCTTAGTATATGTATCCCACTTCACCTCATTACGAGCATGAAGCTCTTTTTCGTTTAGCACACCTATGCTTTCGAACATCTCTACAGTTCTGTCCTTAGTGTAAGCATCATAAATAATAGGTACACTGCTTTCACAATCTAGTCCTCGTTTGGCTGCTTCCTCTTTCCACTCATCACTATAACCATTACCTTCGAAACGAATTGGTTTGCTCTCTTTTATATATCGACGGAGTGTGTCAAATATGGCTTGATCTTTTTTCATTCCTTTAGCCATCTTTTTATCGATATCTTTCTTAAACTCAATTAGCTGTGCAGCCATTATGGAGTTAACAACTATCATCGACGAAGAACAATTGGCCGCCGAACCTACTGCACGAAATTCAAATCTATTTCCAGTAAATGCAAATGGCGAAGTTCTGTTACGATCTGTGTTATCAAGCAACACTTCGGGGATGTGAGAAATACCCAGCTTCATTTTTTTCAATCCTTCTACGGTGATATCATCATTATCATCGCTATGTTCTATTTTATCTAATACTTGAGATATCTGCGAACCCAAAAAGGTGGAAATAATAGCTGGTGGAGCTTCGTTGGCTCCCAATCTGTGGGCATTTCCAGCTGACATAATCGAGGCTTTTAGCAGAGCATTGTGTTTATGTACTGCCTTCACTGTGTTGACTAGGAAGGTGATGAACAATAGATTCTCATTGGCAGTCTTGCCCGGTGTAAATAGTCCAATACCTGTATCAGTACATAGCGACCAGTTGCAGTGCTTACCCGAACCATTTACTCCTGCAAATGGTTTTTCGTGAAGTATCAATTTGAAACGATGCTTTGCCGCTATCTTGTGCATTAAGGAAATTATAAGCAAGTTTTGATCGACGGCCAAATTGGTTTCGCCAAATATAGGTGCTAACTCAAACTGATTTGGAGCCACTTCATTGTGTCTAGTCTTGAGAGGAATTCCAAACTTATACGCTTCAAATTCTAACTCACGCATGAACGAAACAACACGGGGTGGAACAGCTCCAAAATAATGATCTTCAAGTTGTTGGTTTTTAGCACTCTCGTGTCCCATCAATGTTCTATCGGTTAGGCTAAGATCTAAACGTGCATCATACAATGCTTGATCAACCAAGAAGTACTCTTGCTCCCAACCAAGATACGAATATACTTTTTCCACCTCTGGATGAAACAACTTGCACACTGCCACTGAAGCCTTATCAACGGCTGAGAGAGCCTTTAGAAGTGGCGTTTTATAATCTAATGCCTCGCCTGTGTATAAGATAAATACTGTGGGGATACATAGTGTATGATCAATGATAAATGCAGGAGATGAAGGATCCCAAGCTGTGTATCCTCTGGCTTCGAATGTATTTCGAATACCACCATTTGGAAAACTTGAAGCATCTGGCTCTTGCTGAGCAAGTAGCTTTCCCGAGAATTGCTCCACGATATCCCCAGATGGTCCATCCACGTAATCAATAAACGAGTCGTGCTTTTCGGCAGTACCTTCATTCAGTGGCTGAAACCAATGTGTGTAATGCGTAGCTCCCATCTCTATAGCCCATCTTTTCATACCTGCTGCCACATGGTCTGCAATTTCT
>JAAYFB010000061.1 GCA_012728465.1 Proteiniphilum sp.
AACTAGGTTTTCCTCATATATTTCATTATTTTTATTGTGTGCACCAAATGCTGAGATATATGACAGAATAGTGTGATTGAGGTATGTAAGTCTAAAAGCTTGATCTTGAAATTGCTTTGCACGTTTAGGCTCTACTTTGATACTTTGCCAAGCAGCTGTGAGTGCAGTATCGGCTTGATGTGCATTTTGTCTTAACTGATTGTATGTTTCCACGTCAATATTTTCCGAATATATGGCCTCGAAATACTTCTCGTTACTCTTTAGCGCATCCGCCAGCAGATGGGACAGGTTTTTGTATTGCCAATCGGGCAAGATAAATCTTACTGACAGATAAGCTAAGATAGAGCCTATTATCGTATGCATCATCCTTGCAGGCATCACCTCGATGCCTTGATTAAACTGTATATTGAAAAGCGTCATCACTAATGTGGTAACAAACACAACGGCTATTGCATATTTATGCTTTGTGTAGTAAAAGAAAAGATAGTAAGATATGAGTAATAATATAATATGCCCTGTTATGGTAGGCATAATCTGAACAAGTATTAGACCTATTACTACCCCATATAGAGTGCCAAAAACACGTTCTGTAAATCTCTGTCGTGTACTCACAAAACTTTGTTGCATCACCAGAAGTGATGTTAATAAAATCCACTCTCCTTTGTCAAGTTTCAAGAAGTACATCAAACAATATCCAACCAGAAGAGTAATGCTAAGTCTCAGTGCATACTTAAACCTAGCGTTTTGTGGATTAAACATGCCCTTTATTCTTTGCCAAAAAGTTAGTGGCTCATAGTCCGAAGGAACCATATCTGTAATAACAGGCTGATTTATTTTTTGCAAAATATGCTCCATCTCGTTTAGGTTTTGAAACAGAAGAGACAATGCAGCATACTGACTGTCATTTTTATGCATAGACATCATTTCGGTAAGAGCAGACGAAGTCCACTGTAAAGAAATTGGATGTTTGTAATCCTTGCCCGTAAGGAGGCAGTTTGAGTATTGAACAATGGCTTCCGAAATCTCGTGTAGCATTTGCCCTAAGCCTTCTACTAGGTTTATATTGTCTGTTTTAGAGCTAAGCAAATCATAACTTTCGTGGCTAGATGCTGCACGCTCATGCAGTTGTTGCAAAATAAGCCATTGAGTATAATATTTACTCAAGTTTTCATCTTGCTTGCCTATCTCGCTCGCGTAACTTCTTAGTACACGATGAGTGCGATTAATGGCTTGTACTAACTCTATATTTTTTTGGGCCAACTGATTGCGGGTGTAATCTTGAGTTGTCTCATTACTAGGGAAAAGTTGAGATTTTATATCAATGTATTGTCCCAAGTGCTTGAAGCCTACAGAAAGCTCCTCCTGAAGTGGTCGCCATGGCTTTCTAACAAGAAGCATAAGGGATATCAGTCCATAAAATAATGCTCCTGCAGCCATCGCAAATGGTTGAAAATACCAAGGGTTGCCCATACTTATACCAAGCATGCAGTATATAGAAACTAAAATAGTACCAAAAGTAACGACTCGATATCTTTCATTAATTCCACCAATTATTATAAATAGGAATGAAGAACAAAACAAGCCTATTGCAAATGGCAGTGGGTATGGATGTAGTAGCTCAACCGAGATACTTGATATTAAGAAACCGAGTATAGTTAGTGCTA
>JAAYFB010000062.1 GCA_012728465.1 Proteiniphilum sp.
AACTAGGTTTTCCTCATATATTTCATTATTTTTATTGTGTGCACCAAATGCTGAGATATATGACAGAATAGTGTGATTGAGGTATGTAAGTCTAAAAGCTTGATCTTGAAATTGCTTTGCACGTTTAGGCTCTACTTTGATGCTTTGCCAAGCAGCTGTGAGTGCAGTATCGGCTTGATGTGCATTTTGTCTTAACTGATTGTATGTTTCCACGTCAATATTTTCAGAATATATGGCTTCGAAGTACTTCTCGTTACTCTTTAGCGCATCCGACAGCAGATGGGACAGGTTTTTGTATTGCCAATCGGGCAAGATAAATCTTACTGACAGATAAGCTAAGATAGAGCCTATTATCGTATGCATCATCCTTGCAGGCATCACTTCGATACCTTGATTAAATTGTATGTTGAAAAGCGTCATCACTAATGTGGTAACAAACACTACGGCTATTGCATATTTATGCTTTGTGTAGTAAAAGAAAAGATAGTAAGATATGAGTAATAATATAATGTGTCCTGTTATTGTAGGCATAATTTGAACAAGTATTAGCCCTATTACTACTCCGTAGAGAGTACCAAAAACACGTTCTGTAAACCTCTGTCGTGTACTCACAAAGCTTTGTTGCATCACCAGAAGTGATGTTAATAAAATCCATTCTCCTTTTTCAAGTTTCAAGAAGTACATCAAACAATATCCAACTAGCAGTGTAATGCTAAGTCTTAATGCATACTTAAACCTAGCGTTTTGAAGATTAAACATGCCTTTTATTCTTTGCCAAAAAGTCAGTGGCTCATAGTCCGACGGAACCATATCCGTGATAACAGGTTGATTTATCTTTCTCAATATTTGCTCCATCTCGCTTAGGTTTTGAAACAGCAGAGATAATGCAGCATACTGACTGTCATTTTTATGTATAGACATCATTTCGGTTAGGGCAGATGAAGTCCACTGTAAAGATATGGGATGCTTATAATCTTTGCCCGTGAGGAGACAGTTTGAGTATTGAACAATGGCTTCCGAAATCTCGTGTAGCATTTGCCCTAAGCCTTCTACTAGGTTTATATTGTCTGTTTTAGAGCTAAGCAAATCATAACTTTCGTGGCTAGATGCTGCACGCTCATGTAGCTGTTGTAAAATAAGCCATTGAGTATAGTATTTGCTCAAGTTTTCATCTTGCTTGCCAATTTCGCTCGCGTAACTTCTTAGTACACGATGAGTTCGATTAATGGCTTGTACAAGCTCTATATTTTTTTGTGCTAGCTGGTTGCGGGTATAATCTTGAGTAGTCTCATCACTAGGAAATAGTTTTGATTTGATGTCAATATATTGCCCCAAATGCTTAAAGCCTACAGAAAGCTCCTCCTGCAGTGGTCGCCATGGCTTTCTGACAAGAAGCATAAGAGATATCAATCCATAAAATAAGGCCCCACCAGCCATCGCAAATGGCTGAAAATACCACGGATTGCCCATGCCTATACCTAACATGCAGTAAATAGAAACCAAAATAGTTCCAAAAGTAACACCTCGATATCTTTCATTAATTCCACCAATTATTATAAATAGGAATGAAGAACAAAACAAGCCTATTGCAAATGGCAGTGGGTATGGATGTAGTAGCTCAACCGAGATACTTGATATTAAGAAACCGAGTATAGTTAGTGCTA
>JAAYFB010000365.1 GCA_012728465.1 Proteiniphilum sp.
AATTTAGAGTCAGCAAAATTAAAATTATTAAATTCTCCTGGATATCCTAATTCAGCAAAGTTTTTTTTAGCTCCGATCTCTGCATAGCTGAATCCTTCGCCATCAGCCAATTGATCAGATATCCCCCAAGACACTACAATATCACGTTTAAATTTTTTATCTTCAGAGGTAACAGTATAAGTAACACCACCTTCTTGAGCAAAGTTTTGTGGCAATGTAGGGTCTGGATGAACTGTAGCTCCTTTAGAAAGATAAAATTTAGGAACTGCCGATTCCAGAACTTCCTTAGCATCTAAATAAGGTGAAACTTTAATAGTTATAGTATTATCATCATTAATAGTAGCTCTAAAAAACAAGTTATCCTTACCTATCACAGAGAACGAATTGATTATTGCTGCATCACTACTTAATATTTCATCTTCGCAGGCACTATTCATAAATATAACAAGTACCAGAAAAAGTATATATTTTATTTTTAAAAAAGTTTTATTCATTTCAAAATATTTTTTATCATTAAAATTCAAGTACAACTTTATTCATAATATCCTCTAACTCTATACTGACGCTGTGTTCCAGTACCAGAAGTTACAGTAATAATCTTTCCATCACCTGTTATATCATGTCTTCCTGTTAATGTAGGATTTATCATTACATCATATTTAACAGTCGCAATTAGATATATATTTGTTAAGTCTATATCATTTTCCAATGATTTAGGAATTGCAAACAGGATTAATCCATATCCACCCTCTATATCTTTCTGCGTAAAATTTCCCTCTACAATATTACCATCTTTATCATATTCTGTGATTTGACCTCTATACTCTCCTGCATTATGAGAAGCTTTACACAACATTTGAGAAATAGTATTTGAATCATGTACAAACACGTAATCATCATTCACTCCTGCACAACTCCACAGTGAAATTATTGTTATTATTGTCAAAATTAATGTTCCAATTTTATTTCTTATTTTCATATTTCCTTATTTTATTTATTCATTAGATTACCAATATGGGTTATTCTCACAGAGTTTATTATTCGCCAGCTCTGCAGTAGGCAAAGAGAAGTAATAATATCTCTCTGGAAATATTCTTTTAGATCCACCATCTATATCAACTTTTTCGTATGTAAATGTATCATCCGCATTCTTAGTAATTTTTACCCCATACGCATTTTTTCCATTTATCACACTCTCGGCCAACCTCCATCTACGCAAATCCCAATATCTGAAACCCTCGCCAGCAAGTTCTACGCTTCTCTCTTTACGTAATAATGTCATAAAAGACTCTTTATTGGGAGCATCGGATATAGTTTTAGCTGGCAAATTAACTCTTTGTCTAACTTCATTTAAAGCATCCAATGCTTCTTTATAATATGTAGTATAGTTCAATTGGGCATAAGCCTCTGCCTTATTTAACAATACCTCTGCATATCTAATAACAGCATCATATTGATAACTTCCCTTTGAAATAAAGTCTGAATAACCTTCTTGAAGGTACTTACGTAGATAGTAACCAGTAGGTGTACGTCCTCCAGTTGATGATGATTGTTGGAATTGAGTAAATCCATCAGTTCCTCCTACATATGTTTCTATCAATCTACCTTCCCACTTACTCCCATTGTAAAGAATTGTTGCATGAAATCTAGGTTCACGATTAGTATATGGATCTTCATAATATTCGTCATATGTATTCCAGTTAAAATCAGTTCCATCAGCAAATTCATATAAATCCGCTAAATCCCCAGTAGGAACATGCTCTGCATATATTGCATTATGATTATATGCTGCTCTATCACCAAAAGGACGATTGTAACTGTCAAAATTATGTGTAATTGTTCCTTCTAAGTAACTTAATTCAAAAAGAATCTCAGCTGAATTATCTTGGCCTCCATCTACTTGGAAGACTTTTGCATAATCAGAAGCAAGACCACCACCCAATTCTTTAACTTTCTCGGCAGCATCAACTGCAATTTGCCATTCGCCTGCAAAAAGAGCTATACGTGAAAGTAGTCCATATGCAGATTTCTTAGTTGCACGACCTTTCCACTCTGCAGGCCAAGAATCAGGTAAATTTTCAGCAGCCCATTTTAATTCATTAATTACGAACTCCCAACTCTCTTCTTCTGACGCTCTTGCTCTGTGAATATCGTCATAATTGACACCATCATCGACGCCACCATTGACACCTGACACATCTGTACGTATTATCACCCCCCCATACACTCTTATTAGTCGAAAATAAGAGAACGCTCGACTAAAACGCACTTCTGCTCTACGAATATCGGCCCATTCTTCACCAAACTTTGGCACACCAAAATCTTTGATTTCATTTAGCAGAACATTAGCTCTGCGGATACGTTCTGAATATACAGACCAACTATCTAAAGCGCCCGCGCTTCCTGTCGTAAAAGAGCTTGCTTGTAATAACGACTTATTGTAGGGATGGTTATATATATCCCATGATGTGGACTTCATTAAGTCCGAGTAACTATCATAAAAGTTCCTTCTACTACTTGCTACTTGAGATACATCAGTAAATGTTTTATACGAAGCCGTAACGTACATATCAGCTGCTTTTTCTGTACTCCATATTGCTATATTAGATAAGTCCTTAGTATTATCAATATCCAAAACATCTTCTATACATGAAGATAGCGAGAATCCAAATATAGCAATAGTCAATAAATATATAATCGTTCTTTTTTTCATTATTTTCATTGTTTTTTTTAGAATGATACATTAACACCTACAGTGTATGTTTTTTGTTGTGGATAATATCCATTACTTACTGAGGGGCTCTCAGGATCTACATATTTAAAGTGACTCAACGTTATCAAGTTCGCTCCAGCTAAGTAAATATTAATTCTACTAAAAGGAGTATTCTTTAATACTTTTTCAGGCACATTATATCCAATGTTAGCATTTTTCAAACGTAGATAGTTGCCATTAATTACCCACCATGTAGATTGCCAAGCATTATTACCATTCGGAATGGTACTTAATCTAGGGTATCGTGCGTTAGGATTTTCTGGAGTCCATGCTTGTTCTATAAGATAATATGGAGAGTTTCCATTTCCAGAGAAAGATTCGGTATATACTGTTGAAGATGTAACACCAGAATCATATACTCCTGAAAGCTCATAATCCGTATTTGCAACTCCTTGCCATAACATACTCAAGTAAAAATTCTTATAAGACACTTCCATATTTAATGCATAATTAATTTCTGGAATAGCTCCATATCCTGTCTTTATATAGTCAAAATCTGAACTGATAAGACCATCTCCATTTATATCTTTATATTTCAAATCTCCCGGTCTTAACACTCCAGATGGTGCGGCTGGATAACTATCTATTTCTTCTTGATTTTGGAAGAACCCAAGAGCTTCAAATCCATATCTAGAGCCCATCGATTGTCCAATAACCGCTCTATAATTTGGTCTATTATCACTAATAATTCTTGACAATACTTTGTTTCTAGCAAATGCAAAATCTCCTTTTAAAGAATAGCTCCAATCTGAATTGATTCTATTTAAATGCTTAATTGAAATCTCAAAACCTTTATTTTCCACCTTGCCAGAATTTTGATAAGCTGGAAAGTATCCACCGAGTGATGGAGGATAATTGCCACTTTGTAATTCTAGAATATCTTTAGTTAATTTGTAGAAATAATTAAACTCTAACCCTAACATTCTATTAAACATATCAAGATCGAAGCCAATATTATAGTTATCTGTAGTTGCCCAAGTTAGATTACTATAAACGTAATTATTTCTAGTGTAAAATTGAGAAATGGAATTGCCTCCCAAAGCCATACTATTATTTGCTAATGAATAAAGTGAAAAGTGTTGGAAAGGATCGACTGAATCATTACCACTCCTGCCAATACTTGCACGTAGTTTTAAATAATCAATTTTAGATGATTCTTTATTGAAAAATTCTTCTTCTGATAATACCCAACCTAAAGAAGTTGAAGGGAAGAAACCCCATCTATTAGCAGGTGCAAATATGTATGAGCCATCATATCTAAATGCAAATTCAGCTAAATATTTAGTAGAGAATGCATAGTTAAGACGTCCAATAAATGAAGCCTGACCACCTGAATATCCATGTGAACCAGTAATAGGGTTCTCTGGAAGTATTGTTCCTAAGGATAAGTCTACAGGATCATCACTATAATATCCTCTCTTTGTGCCTGTCATTGTATTAGAGTAGCCTTTCTTTGCCTCATAAGCAAATAATGCACCAACATGATGTTTGCTAAAATCTCTAGAATAGTCTATTTGAGGTCTTACCAACCAGTTATCTCCCCATGAAGCAGCTTTAAGATAAGCGTTATCTGGACTAAAACCACTTGCACCACCAATACCCTCGTCAAAGTTTTGATTAACATAGTATAATTGATAATATCTATCGTAATTTGAGTTTATAGTATTACTATAGTTATAAGAGCCAAACATAGAGGCTCTCAATCCCTTAAGAGCATTAGCTAAGTCCGAAAAATCATATTCTAATTTAACATTTGAGTCTAAATTCCATTTAGTTTGACGCTTATATCCAGACTCTGTTAGAGCAGCGTATCCATTCATAAGATATGTAGAGCCATTCCAGGCAACAGGTAATCCTTCATACTCTGATTTCAGAATTGGTATAGAATTAATCGCTTGTCTTACAGGATTAAACTCTCCCTGATTACTAATGCTTGTACCTGGCCAATCTGTATCAGAACGATATCCAGCCATATTTGCCGTTAACTTCAAGTTATTTGCTACTTTAACATCTAAGTTAGTA
>JAAYFB010000366.1 GCA_012728465.1 Proteiniphilum sp.
CTCCCACAACAGAGAAGTATGCTTGGAGACAAGAGTCATATGATCAGTTCGAAATAATAATAGAATAAACATACTTCATCTATGAAAATGGTAATAGACAACTATTGATAATAATAGTGGTGATGGTAACTATGTTTTCATGCAAATCAGAACAATCAAATAGTAGCTCTAACAACTCCCTTAAAGTATTAGCATAGAATATATGGCATGCTGGACACAAAAAGGCCTACCCCGAAATTGGATGCAAAGAGACAATAGGTATTCTGAAGCAAAGTGAAGCAAATATTATATTAATGATTGAAACGTATGGTGCATCAACAATAGTAGCAGACTCGCTAGGTTTTTACCATCCGTTGCTTTCAAACAACTTAAGCATCTATAGCCGATACCCCATCCTCGAGACATATACTTTTCCTGAGACTATTTCCACATTTAACTTTGGAGGTGTTAAGGTGGACGTGAATGGACAACCTGTGATAGTGTTTAATACGTGGCTACACTATCTTCCTGATATGAGGCTAACACCAACTGAATTGTCTGAAAAAGAAATATTAGCTTGGGATGACGCCGGCACACGTGACGAAGAAATAAAAGCTATCCTATCAGCTATTGAGCCTATGCTAAATGATGCTAATAATATCCCTATAATAATGGGTGGTGACTTTAATAGCCATTCGCATCTTGACTGGACCGAAAGCACAAAAGATATGTTCCATCATGGAGGTGCTACGGTAAACTGGACTGTTTCGAGAAATATGGAGGATGCAGGATTTAAAGATAGCTTCAGAGAAATTAATACCGATCCAAAAAATGATATAGGTATAACTTGGCTATATGATGTGGCCGATGAGGAAGGCGATGAAGAGTTGCCTACCAGAATGGATAGAATAGATTACATATACTACATTGGTGATAAACTAGAAGCTAAGGAGTCTGAAGTGTATAATTCCATATTAGGCGAACAACTTTCCTTCAAAGGTAAAGATTTTTTGTATTCATCCGACCATGGATTTGTCTTGACTAGTTTTGTAATTAAATAAAAGCATTGTGCGTATATAGTAAAAAATGTAGTGAAAGAAATTGTGGCTCTGCGAGAGCCGTACGGGCTAACCTATGTGTGTGTTAGAAATCCAACAACAATGCGAACACACTTTTTAACAATCACCCCATTTCCACCAAACCGCAATGTTAACTAAATTAACATGACAAAAAACATCACTGTTAAATATTTAACCAAAAATGAGCCTGAAAAATGATAACTTCTTGATAATTAATGGTGGTCATTTTTGCGATTGTGAACGGTCGTTAAAAATCACCCTCAACCACAAATGTGATTTGCCCTTTTTAAAACAAATCACTCTGAACCACAAATGTGATTTGCCCTTTTTTGATGAAAAAACTCCAATTCTTGAAGCTAAACAACAGTTTTGGCTCCAAAAACGCCTCCGAAAAGTTAAGCGATGTTATAAAATGGCCGAAAATACCCCAATGTCATTTGTGGTTGGGAGTGATTTGAACTTTTTACCCCAAATCTCATTTGTGGTTGGGAGTGATTTCTTCTC
>JAAYFB010000063.1 GCA_012728465.1 Proteiniphilum sp.
AGTAGTGCGTTAGCTGGATTTGCTCTATTTGACTTATGATGTGCTATATTTTTAATGTCGCACTCGCAAAGTGTTAATATACAAGCATAGCCGTATATTAAACTACCAATCATGAAGAACATTAATAATGCCAATAATTAGTTTTGAGGCTCGAAAATTGTTCGGTAACTATCAGTTGGTATTCAGTATGTATTGGACATATATTTGATTGCATTATGGTATAAACACCAGTTATACTGTATGGGAGATATGCACACAAATTACAAACCACGCTACACTCAAAATAAATGGAATTGACCAAATCGCAAACCACACTGATAAGAAAACATTCAGTTTTGACCAAATCGCAAATATGCCAGGAGGTTTTCAGTATGAATTATGTTAAATGTGACTTGTTTTGGCATTGCCTGTTTTTTGTTAAATATTTAACAATTTATAGGGTTATCTGTTTTTTGCAATCTAATACTACTTTGCATAGTGTTGCACATACATCGAATTGATGCTTTACACATGAATAGATAGTAAATAAAGTAATGTATCGAGGAGTGAATGCATTAATAAAATGTAGTATTAACGCTTAATTTTATTCTATAAACTAAAAGAAGTCATAGTATTTACTATTAATTATTTTCATAACTTTGTCATAGCAACAACAAAAGAAATCATAGCAAATGCGATTCCTTATTACATACATATTACTATCAGTACTATTTTGTGCCACTCTATTTTCAAACAACAATATAAAGTTTCACACTCTTACTCCAAAAGGAGGATTGAGTTATGACGGAATTTTAGATATAAAACAAGATGATAAAGGCTTCATTTGGATATTAATCGAAAATAATATTTTCAGATTTGATGGATATACATATAAATCTTATAATAGTTCTTTTGAAAAAAATGAAGGAGAAGATATAGGAGTATTTATTAATTTAATATCCGATAGCAATGGTAACTTGTATGTGTCAACTAACAAGCATCTTTATAAGCTAGATTATCTTAGAAATGAATTTATAAAACTAGACAATATACCTAATAGGGTAGCTTACATAGATAAGAAAAACAGATTATGGTCTTTATCAATAGACAGCATTGTTTACGTCAACGAAAACAATGAGTTGATAAAACCAGAGTTTACTGGTAGAAAACTTCCAATAAGCAATAGGATAGTAGCTGAAAATGAGGACAATCAGGATATATATTTATTCTCTTCATATGGACAAGTGTATAAGCTAAATGAGGATGGAAAATTTTTAGAAGATTTTATAAACGTAAATCATCTATTTGAAAATGAATCCCTATTGTGTGCACAAATAAGAGACAATATACTATGGATGTTAACATCTAAATCTACTATTATACAAATTGATTTAGAAACCAAACAGATACTACTCAAATATAATAAGGGAGAAATAAATAACATTAGCATCCGATGTGCATATGTATCAAATGATAACAAAGCATATTTCGGAACTATGGATGGACTTTATATTATTGACCCCGAAGCTTCCACAACAGAACACTACCAAAATGACCAAACAAACAGGTTTTCAATTCCACACAATTCTGTTTGGAGCATATCTGAAGATAACCAAAAGAATATTTGGATTGGCACTTTTGCAGGATCTGCAGCCTATATTAATCAGTATGACGAGAACATATTTGAAACCTATGGCTTATCAACAGATGGTCTAAATAAGGCTCCTGTGAGTGGTTTTGCGGTTGACAATAATATGGTATATATATCAACAGAGGGAGGCGGGTTAAACATACTCGACAAAAGCACAAATGCATTCTCCTATCTCACTCATTCTAATATTGAAAACTGTTTGTCGGGCAATTACACCAAATCATCCCTTGTTGACCCTTCAGGTAATGTATGGATACCTACATTTAGAGGAGGATTGAATAAATATAATCCTAAAACAAAACTAATTAATATCTTTCAGAGTAAGGAAAATGATAACCAATCATTATTATCTAACGATATAAGAAAAATAGTTCTTGAGGCTGACTCGGGCATATGGATAGCCTACCAAAGGCATTCACCGCAAATATCATACTTATCTTTTGCTGACAATAAAATAAAACACTACTCACCAGAAATAAAAGATGATAAGTTTGGCCCTAGCGATTATATATATGATATTTACAGAGGCAATGATGATAAACTTTGGCTAGTATCATCTAATCTACTTATTTCGTTTGATATTAACTCAAAAGAGTTTAATCAACTAACCATTCCCTCTCAAAATAACTTAGATGCATCTACTTTATGTATGGACAACGAGAATGTTATTTGGATAGGCACATTCGGCAACGAGTTGATAAAATATGATACTAAAGTTGATAAATTTGAGGCATTCCCCAATATACTTCAAAGTGAAATAGCAGAAATATACTCTATTAACTGGAGTAATGGTGCTATATGGCTAGGTGCCAACGATGGATTATATATGTTTAATAAACAAACCGAAAAATGTTCTGTTTACAAAGAGTCGGATGGCACTCAAGGCGATGTGTATTATCGGTTAGCAACGTATAAGTCCGAAGATGGATTATTATACTTTGGTGGTACAGGTGGATTTACTATTATCGATGTAAACAAAATGAATTTCAATCCTACGCATCCAAAAACAAATATATCCGATTTCTATCTTGACTACAGCCCTATTGATAATAATGATAGGCTAAAATTAAGTTTCAATATGTCTGATGATTTAGCCTCCATGAAACTTGATCATACGAAACAAAACTTTGGGTTCAAAATATCAAGCGACAACTTCTTGAATCCTGATAAAAATCAATTCAAGTATCGACTAAAAAACTACGATCACAAATGGATTTACACAGATGCATCTAACAGGATTATTCATTATTCTAAGATTCCTCCTGGAACATACTATTTCGAGTTTCAGTCTGCAAACAATGATGGTATTTGGGGTGACGTTTCATCAATAAAAATTATACGAAAACGTGCTCCGTGGTTTAGCATACCTGCTTGGATACTGTATTCAATAATCTTTGCATCATTGCTCTATCATTATATTTCATCGTATAATAAGAAAAGGCAGTTAGAGAACAAACTGTATCTGGATCAAATAGAGAAAGAGAAAAATGAAGAAATTCATAAAAATCAATTCCTATTCTTCACTAATATATCTCATGATCTCAAAACGCCACTTGCACTAATAATGGCAACAATAAATAGAATGCGAGAAGAGGGAATGAAGGAATATTACTATAAGATACTGAACAACAACTCCGAACGGTTGATGAATCTACTAAACGATGTTCTAGACTTTAGGAACCTTCAAAGAAATAAAATCAAATTATCTATTTCTGAGGGCAACATTAGTAAATTTATCGCTAAAATTGCAACTGACTTCAATGACTTAGCAACGGAGAAAAACTTTGATTATAGTATCGATGTTGATAACACTATTTCTAAAGTGCCATTTGATGAAAAGATAATGGAAAAAATTGCATTAAATCTGCTTCACAACGCATTCAAATATACACCCAGCGGAGGCAAAATTAAAGTTATAGTAACAACGGACGATTTCCAATCACATTATCCACACTGCCACTCCATAATTCAAAATGACATTTTGGATAAAAACAATTCCTTCAAAATAATAGTACGAGATACAGGGATTGGTATTATTAAAGAATCAATATCAAAAGTATTTGACAGGTTCTACAAGGTTGACACCACAAATGAAGCAAACCATTTAGGTACGGGAATTGGGCTAGCACTAGTAAAGGAACTAGTCTCGGTTCATAAGTCAAACATTACCATATGTAGCGAAAAAGGAAAAGGTACTGATTTTATTTTACAATTTCCATCACAAATATACTTTTACGGCGATAATGATTTGACTGGAGAAGAACATCATTATAATGACATCGAAGCATCAAATGATTTGATATTAACAAATGAAAGTAGTCCAAACTTTAACTTAGATGAGAATCAAGAAGAAAAAGCTATAACAAATATCATAACTGACAAAAGCAAGACTATCTTAATAGCAGAAGACAACGTTGACTTAAGGGCTATAGTAAAATCTTCATTAGAGGAAAACTATAATGTAATTGACTTCGAAGATGCCGAATATGCAATAGAGTACTTAAAAAACAAAGATGTTGATTTAATTGTGAGTGATATTATGATGCCTATCGTGGATGGAATAACTTTTAGTAAAAAAATAAAGAACAATGTGGATACATCCCACATTCCATTTATTTTATTAACAGCCAAGTCAGGTAGCGAAAGCAAGCTAGAAGGAGCTGAATCTGGAGCAGACTTATACTTCGAAAAACCTATCGACCTAAGACTGCTAAAAACAGCCATTTCAAATATTTTTAAACAACAAGAGATACTAAGAGAACATTATTCGAAAAATTACTTTGCAGACATATCTGAAATTACAACTAATAGAGAAGACAATAAATTTATGAACGATGTTATCAACATCATTGAAAAGAATCTAGACAAAACAGAATTTGACGTAAACACCATTGCTACGGATATGATGATGAGCAGAAGTAAGCTGTATTCAAAAATAAAGTCGCTTACAGGAAAATCCATTGTTGAGTTTGTATTGAATTATAGATTAAGAAAGGCTGCAAAATTCCTAACTGAAAAGAATATAACTATTCAGGAAGCAATGTTTGCTGTAGGTATCGAGAGTAGATCCTATTTCACTAGTTCATTTAAAAAAGAATTTGGAATGACACCATCAAAATTTGCATCCAAACAGAACTCAAGTGAATAATATACTAGGATACATAATCAATTAAAGATGCTGATAAGATAACACCTGATTTTCCAATCATTTATTATTTCAGTAGATTTCAATCTAATCACATATTGCTCTTTCACCCCCAAATGTCAAACGACATTGGCTGTTTTAAATTCCAAACACTCAAAATATCAAACGTTATTGACTGTTTTTAATTGCGAAAACTCAAAATACTAAATGACATTGACAGAGATAAAAACAAAACACTGTCATTATCACTTTTCATTCGTAATTATTGTTAAGTTTAGGGGTGGATATTAAAGAATTTTAGCGGTGTTGGCACATATTTACTCTTATCACCACCTAAT
>JAAYFB010000367.1 GCA_012728465.1 Proteiniphilum sp.
AAATCTCCATCCATCATCCAAGCATAATAACCAGGCTCATCCATTAACACTTGAGATACCGGCCTACCTTTATGTTTGCCAAAATTAAATAACTCCACTCCATTAGCATCATAAATCATACGTCCAGCAAAATCAACATTGTCGTTGAAGCTTGAATACTCTTTAGATAACACATTTACATCATTTGCTAAATCAGGATACTTTACTAGTTGTTGTTTAAGAACTTCATATGTAGCCTTTGTATCTGCTTCAGCAGAGTGTGCATTATCTAAATCTTTATTGCAATAATATTTGTAAGCCGCTTCAAGTGTTCGAGGCTCTTTTCTGTGGAATATAATTTGAACATCAATAAACTTACGTTTGCTCATATCAAAATCTATACCGGCTCTAAGAAACTCCTCAGATAACATAGGCACATCAAATCTACTCGAATTGAATCCAGCCAAGTCGCATCCTTCTAAAATTTCGACCAACGACTTTGCTACTTGTTTAAAAGTAGGACTGTCCTTTACATCTTCGTCGGTTATTCCATGTATAGCAGTTGACTCTGCAGGTATTGGCATTTCAGGATTAATGAGCCTAGTCTTAATCTCCTCCTTACCATTAGGGTAAACCTTAAGTAATGATATCTCTACTATTTTATCCTTCGATATATTTATACCCGTAGTCTCTAAATCAAAAAAGATTAGTGGGTTCTTTAAATTTAATTGCATTTTTATTCTCTCTATTAATCTTAGTCATTCAACATCATTGGCATCAATAAAGATAGCATATCTTCATTTTCTTCATTCTCTACTGGAATAACAATTCCAGCTCTAGAAGGATCTGATAATTCAAGTGTAACATCAGACGATGGTATGTTATTAAGAATATCAATTAAAAAGACTGCTTTAAAGCCTATATTCATTACGCTTCCATTATACTGACATGGTATAACCTCCTCTGCAGAAGTAAGAAAATCTATATCTTGTGCTGAAACTACAATCTTATCTTCCGACATCTCTAGTTTCACTAAACTGCTTGCTGGATTTGAAAACACATTAACACGTTTCAAGGCATTAAGAAAGTCCAATCTATCTAATGTAACATTGTTTGGATTGTTTTGAGGGATAACCGAGTTGTAGTTTGGAAAGCGTCCCTCTACAAATCTGCATATCAATAATGTGTTAGACATTTTTATAAACGCATTGTTTTCATCAAACTTAATTTCCACTTCACCAGTTTCCTTCGGCAACAAACTCCTAAGGAGCATTGATGCCTTTTTGGGTAAAATAAATGATGCCCTACCGTCACCTTTAACAGATGAATTTATTATTCGAACTAACTTGTGTCCATCAGATGCAACAAACGTTATATTCTCATCTGTAATGTCAAAGTATATGCCATTCATCACAGGACGCAACTCATCTTCGGCTGTTGCATAAATAGTTCTATTAATACCATTGAAAAGAACCTCTGTAGGCAACACCAAACTCATAGCTGAATCTTTTAAAGCTCTTGGAATTGGGAATTCATCAGACTTTTGTCCTACAAAATTATATTTACCATTATGGTAATATATATATACCTCTAGAGTTTCAGTATTTATATTAATGCGTAAAGGTTGATCTGATAACTCTCTTAATGGTTCTAATAAATTTTTAGCATTAATGGCTAAACTCCCTGGCTGCGTAAGTTCACTAACATTGAGTTTAGTTTCTAACCTAGTTTCAGAATCTGCTGCGGTAATAGTTAATACATCATCAGCCAATTCCAAAAGAAAACAATCAAGAATTGGTATAGTATTCTTAGGATTAATAACTCTACTGATTGCTTGCAAGTGACTTAATAGTGCTGAACTAGATACTATAAATTCCATAGGGCATTATTTTAATTATTTGTATGTCTTATTTCTTATTAATTAGCAAATATACAAAAATCTATTCTCTTTGAGATACAAGATACTCTTTTTTTGAAATTAAGAATAGTCATAATTAATTTCCACCTCTATTTCTTGGGTGATGTTCAATTATCTCCTGTCTCAAAAACTGAGTGTCTAAATGTGTATATATTTCTGTAGTTGATATTTTTTCATGTCCCATCATCTCTTGAATTACTCTTATATTGGCCCCTCTTTCTAATAGATGAGTGGCAAATGAGTGCCTCAACACATGAGGACTTATTTCTTTTTCTATTCCTGCTTCTTCGCTATACTTTCTTACGTAGTGAAAGATAGTGATCCTTGATATTGCTGTTCCTCTTGCACTTAAAAACAAAACATCTTCATTCCCCTTTTTTACATTTATTTTTGCACGATAATGAAGATAGTTCTCTATCTTTTGAATTGCAATTTCCGAAATTGGAACTAAACGCTGTTTATTACCTTTACCCCTAACTCGTATAAATCCTTCCTTGAAAAATAAGTCGCTAAATTTCAGATTGACTAGTTCTGAAACTCTTAAACCGCAGCTATATAATGTTTCGATAACAGCATAATTCCTAGTACCTTCGGGAGTAGATACATCTATTACTTCAAGTATTGAGTCAATCTCTTCGATTGATAATGTAACGGGCAGCTTTAATCCAACTTGTGGAGAGTCTATCAATGCTGTCGGATTAATATCAATGTAACCATCTAGCTCCAGATAATTAAAAAATGATTTCAGACCTGACAATATTCGAGCAATAGACCGTGCTACTATCTTTTGATCATAAAGATCAGCTAAAAGATTCTCTATGTGTTCAGTTTTAATATCTTTAAGTGCAAGATTATTTTTTTCAAGATAAATAGAAAGCTTTTTCAAATCTCGCATATACGCATCTATAGTATTTGCAGATAAACCTCTCTCCATCAACAAATATTGCTTATACTTATATATTGGAGAATCTAACTTCATATTTCATCCCTAAATATCTGGTCAGACAGATTGTCTGATTGTTCTATATAAAAATTTATTTTATTTATCATACTACTCAATTGTTCTTTTGTAATCTCTCCCCTTTTTTCTAAAACAATCAAGGAAGAAACGACATCATTATCTCCAATCATTTTAAAGAGAGGCAACATTTTATGTGCTAAATTAGAAGTGATTTTTACATCTGAAATGTTATCTCCTTTAAGATATTCATTCATAGATCTGCATTCTTTTGAGAATGATTGTAAGATAGCCTTTGAACTCTCTTTATCATCCTTTACATATGAGATTAGAGACTCCACACCTTTTGGTTTATCTAGCTGATTTAGCGATGATTGGTTATTATATTGAATATATTTTTCTATTGTATCAAACAACTCACTAGATGTAAAAGGTTTATTTAATAATCCAGAAAATCCGGATAATTTATACTCATGCAATTCTATTTCGGATGTGGCCGTTAGAGCAATTATTGGCGTCGGCTTGTGTTTAAGAACACCAGAATCAATTATATTCTTTATTAGAGCAAAACCATTAATTTCTGGCATCTGTATATCTAAAAATATTAAATCAAATGACTCTTTCTTAAGAATATCAACAACTTTGTTTGGATTAGTCTCAGAAATCACACTAATACCTTGTGCCTTAATCATCTCAGAAACCATTAATTGCTGTATAGCGTCATCATCCACTAATAGGATAGTTATTTTTTTATTTCTACAAATGCCTTTGTCTATTTCGATAGATGATTCTTTTGGTAATACAGTATCCGAATAGTGCATAGGCAATTCTACAAAAAACTCAGTTCCAACACCCTTTTCAGAAACAAAACTAATTTTACCACCTAATTGCTCTACCAATCCTTTAGTGATAGCCATTCCTAATCCTGTTCCATCTTCATGATGTTCTATTTTATCCATCTTTATTCGCTCAAATTCTTCAAAAACAAGTCCTTTATCTTCATCAGAAATTCCTACTCCCGTGTCTTTTACTGATAATTTAAGCGTTTTATCCATTGTATCAAAATCAACACTAACAACCACTTCACCATCAAATGTATATTTTATGGCATTAGATATTACGTTAGAATATATTTCTCTAATCATCAATGGATCACCCAAAGCTAACACACCTTCGGGTACTTTATTAATAACATTATACCCTAGTTCTTTTTTATATGCTAATGGCTCGAAGCTCTCTGTTGTGTTATCTATAAGTTCTCTAAGAGATATCTGCATATCATTTTTCCTCCAAGTTCCCGATTCAATTCTTTGATAATCTAACAAGTTGGAAACAAGTTGCAAAACATGTTCGCTTGACTTCTTCATATTTATCAGATATGTATCATGAGAGTCTTTATTTAAGCCTGACTGTATCAACTCAATATATCCCAAAATAGAACTCATTGGTGCTTTAATGTCATGTGATATTGACAACATTAATTTTTCTCTTGACTGTAATAGTTTTTTAATCCTTGTATTTGACTCTTCTAGCTTTCGCTTATAGCTCTGGCTTCTGTTTATATCTAAAACAAATAAAAATCCAAACAAAACAGCAATACTAACAGCAATTATTGATACCCAAAACACGGTATCATATGATCTACTCAAGGTAGTCTCTTTTTCTTCAACCAATTTCAAAGCCTTCTCACTCTCCTCCAGCTCAATAAACTTCAACAGCTCATCCACCCTCTTTGTTAATGTCTCATTTGTTTTACTCATAATGGACTGCCTTTCATATAGTGCTGCTTGAAATTTGCGTTGATTCTCTAGATTCAATCGCTCTGTTTGTCTAACCATATTTACAATCGTGTCAACTACAAGATTATATTCTTTTTCCATAGCTGACGATTGACGCTTCTCTACAATAACAGTAGAGTCCTGCTTACCGGTAAAAGCATCGCCTAATCTTCGTAATAAGCCTTTCTTTTCTCTCTTTATTACTGTAGTGTCGGCATTAGCAGATTTACCGCCATCTGTCACACCATCTTTAATGTATTTTGATGCATTTGCAGTTTTAGGAGTATAGGTACTACTTGTCTCACGAACAATGGAGGGTGACTGCCGCAACGAGTCCATCAACTCAAACACATGTATTAAATTATCTTCTTTTCTATCCAGTAATACATCTATTGTGTCAAGTTGAGAAATACGAGCTGTATCCCCAGCAAGCAGTTTTAAACTATCAAGCCTAAGGGTAACACTCGATCTGATGTTGTGAAATGAATTAATATACTTCTCTGTGCTTTCAAAAGTCAATAAATTATTTGAAGCTTCTACCTCATATAATTGATTAATAATATTACTCACAATCAACAACTCTTGCCTATCCTCACTCCTTATTCTCTTCTCGGAGAAATCTACAAGATTTTTATATATTGCGAATAACCCAATCAGCATAATCACAACCAGTAGCACATATCCACCGATTACAATTTGCTTTCCCACTGATTTGGACTCTATATTTTTTATATTCATACTTTAAGCGTTAAATAAAGGCTTTGACTATTGTATTTCATATAGTCTAATCTTATTATAAAGTGTTTTTCTATCAATATTTAACAATGAAGCTGCTAATGTTTTATTTCCCTTAGATATTTGCAATGCTTCAGCAATTTTCTTTCTCTCAAAATTTTCTTTTCTAAAGCTGTCCAATGATTCTTCTTCTCCTGTTGAATTTAAATTTATCTCAACAAGGGCCTCCTCGCTAACAATATAGGGGATTATATCTTTAGAAATAATATCTTTTTCAGACAAAATAACCATTTTGAAAACAAGGTTTTTTAGTTCTTGTATATTGCCCTTCCAACTTTGTTCAAACAACACCTCATATACCTCAGGCTCTATCTTAGAAATATTTTTATTCAATTCTTTATTTGCCATTTTTAAAAAGAACTCAGTATAAGAAACTATTTCATCCCTTTTGCCTTCAAGGTTTGGAAGTTCTATAAAAGACTGCAAAAGTATCTCCGAAAGCTTAGGAATAAAGCTTTCTTTTATCTGCTCTTGTGTATAAGTAGTAGCAATTACTATTTGAGTATAATCGTCATTCTTACTTTGCTTTGTTAATGCACGTATTAATGATGTTTGAAAATTAATATCTATTTTTCTAAAACCTTTGATATACAATACTCCACCTTTTGCACTATCCATATAGTTAGAAAACAGAATATCCTCATCATCTCCCATTTTGGAATTATCCACACCATTTTGATTCAAATCAAAAACAACAAAGGGGGCCCTTCCATGAGTTCGTTTAATATAGATAAACTTTGCCGCAGTGGTCTTACCAGTCCCTTCATTACCAATAACGAGCAGATGAGAATTATCTCTAATAACATCTATTATTTTTTCGTGAATGCTCTCATTCTCTGAAAATCTTGAACTTATATAGTATTGTTGCAAGTCTCGTGACTGCTTCTCTATCTTTCTCTCTCTAAAAGCAGCATCTAATTTCTGAAAAAGCATTTCAGCATCTATGGGTTTAGATATATAATCTACGGCACCCATCTTCATTGCTTCAACTGCAGACTCAATATCAGCAAAACTAGTCATCATCATAACCTGAATGTCACTATCATACTTCTGTATCCATGATAAAAGCGAAAAACCATCAACCTCGGGCATAACAATATCCGATAGAATTAAGTCGTATGCATCATCCTTCACTTTCTTGATAGCTTCTGAAACACTAGATGCTGTGTCAACATCATAGTTATTCTTTATAAGCCACGACTTCAACATCAAGCAGATGGTTACATTATCATCAACAACTAATATCTTCTTCATAATTACTAAAATAAGCTTAGATTAAATCTATTCCTTAATCCCCTCCTTCTTCAACTCTTTAGATATAAATATTGAAGCATATAACAATAGTATAGTTCCAATAAACATAGCTAATGCCCACAAATTATTGAAAGTGAACATAAAATAGGCCGCTACAATAATAAATATACACGACATTATCTGCATATTAAACAACCGCTTTCCTCGAATGCTATTTCCGGGATAGGGAGTTGCCAATGTGATACCTGTAAATATTGCCACGGATACAATCATAATCCAAGACGATATTTTAGGTTCAGACAAATACAGGACTGCTGAAGCTAAAATTAGCATTGCTGATACTTTATAAAACTTATCTTTTAGTTTGCGCATTGATACAATATACTATTTGGCATTAAAATATAAAAACAAAACCTTAGCTCTAAATAAATTTGAAAAAAGAAATACTATTCAATGATAAATACTTCTTCATTTTTTCTTTTCATCAAATAATTTTCTCTAGCGTATTTCTCTAAATTATCAAGGCTAGACTGCAATTCATCTAACTTAGCTTTATCAAGCTCTGTTTGATTGCGATAATATTCGATTTGAGTTTTCAAATCTTTTATTTCTCTCGAATACTTCATCCTTTTGAATAGACTACTATCGCTAAAAAAAAACAGCATAGCAATAAGGGCTAATAGCACCGTTATCTGATAAACAGAAAGCCCCATGTAGCGTCGCTTAAATCTATTTCTTAAGTTGATAAATCGCATAAATACTGTTGATTTTAAATCACAAATTTAATCTAAATTTCATTGTCAATCAAGATACTCATCAAATAATATAGATAAATATACAAAGGCATTATTGTAAATCATATTATTAAAACTATCTTTATGCTTTATAAACTTTTAATTTAATGAATAAAATGATAAGAACATTTATTATTACATTGACTCTATTACTTACTGTTTCTTTAGCACATCCTTGCACCAATTTTCTTATTGGAAAGAAAGCTACGACGGATGGCTCCACACTCATCTCCTACTCGGCCGACTCATACAATCTGTATGGCGAACTATACCACTGGCCCGCAGCCACACATCAGCCTGGCACGATGTTGAAAATTTATGAATGGGATTCGGGCAAGTACCTTGGTGAAATTCCTCAAGCTACGCAAACATACAATGTGATTGGCAACATGAATGAACACCAACTAGCCATTGGTGAAACCACCTTTGGCGGGCGACCTGAACTGCAAGACACAAATGGCATTATGGACTATGGAAGCCTAATTTACACAACACTTCAAAGAGCCAAAAATGCTCGTGAAGCAATACATACAATGACTAGCTTAGTAGCAGAGCATGGATACTACAGTAGTGGTGAATCATTCTCTATTGCCGACCCTAATGAAGTGTGGGTAATGGAAATGATAGGAAAAGGGGTAGGAAATAAAGGTGCTGTGTGGGTAGCAGTACGTATCCCTGACGATTGTGTGTCGGCTCATGCCAATCAAGCAAGAATACAACAATTTCCACTTAACGACCCAGATAATTGCATATATTCACCTGACGTAATATCCTTTGCAAAAGAAAAAGGCTACTACAAAGGAAAAGATAAAGACTTTAGTTTTGCTCAAGCATATGCACCACTCGACTTTGGAGCACTTCGCTTTTGCGAAGCACGCGTGTGGTCGTTTTTCAATCGTGTAAATAGTAACATGGGACAATATGTAACATATGCACAAGGCAAAACCACAGAACCCATGCCTCTATATATTAAACCCGACAAAAAGCTGAGCACAAGAGATATACAACACCTCATGCGCGACCACTATGAGGACACAGAACTAGATTGGAGATATGACCTTGGTGCTGGACCATTTAATTCACCATACCGCTGGTCGCCACTTACTTATGAAGTAGATTCTGTAGCTTACTGCAACGAACGCCCAATAGCCACACAACAAACAGCTTTCTCGTTTGTAGCTCAAATGCGCTCTTGGCTCCCCAATGCCGTGGGAGGTATATTATGGTTTGGAATTGATGACGCAGCACATACTGTTTACTACCCATTTTATTGCGGACACACACAAGTGCCACACGAAATGGAAGTAGGCAATGGTGACTTACTTACATACTCGGAAACTTCTGCATTTTGGACACATAACATAGTCTCTAATATGGTTTACAACAGATATAGCGATAAAGTAAAAGACGTGATAAAGGTTCAAAAAGAAATTGAGGACAGTATCGAGGTTGCAATACCTGAGGTTGAAGAATTTGCACTTGATATTTTTAAAGCCTCCGAAGAGGATGCAATAAAATATCTAACCAATGTTACAAACAAATTAGTGGAAGTGGGAATGAAGGAATGGAAAAAACTTGGACAATATCTACTAGTGAAATATGTAGATGGCGTAGTGAAACCCGAAGAAAATGGACAGTTTAAGCGAAATGATCACGGACAACCTGCTTCCCCAATCAGAACAGGTTACTCTAACGAGTTTTACAAAAAAGTGATCGAACAAACGGGCGACAAATACAAAGTATTACCTGTTGAATAATTAATGATAGATTTTTGTTGTATTTTTGAGTCCATTTTATAACAAAATAGCACCAAAGCATTAAAAAATAAACGTAAAACATTATAATACAAATGATTGTTGTTTTAATGCCAGATGCTTAGTAGTAAAAATAACAAAACATATATATCTTATGGATAACGAAACATTGCTAAATCAAGTAACTAACAAAGCCAAAGCATGGCTAGAAGGAAGTTACAACGAAGAGACTAAAAATGAAGTTAGAGCTATGCTCAACAACGAAGACAAAAGTCAACTTATTGATGCCTTCTACAAAGACTTAGAGTTTGGCACAGGTGGACTTAGAGGCATAATGGGTGCTGGAAGCAATAGAATGAATATTTATACTGTTGGTGCGGCTACTCAGGGATTATCTAACTATCTATTAGAAGAGTTTGCAGATCTTGAACAAATAAAAGTAGTAATTGGTCACGACTGTCGTAATAATAGCAGAATGTTTGCTAACATATCAGCTGATATATTTTCAGCCAATGGCATAAAAGTATATCTTTTTGAAGACCTGCGTCCTACTCCTGAAGTATCTTATGCCATTCGCAAACTTGGTTGTCAAAGTGGTATTATGATTACTGCATCTCACAATCCCAAGGAGTACAACGGTTACAAAGCATATTGGGACGATGGTGCACAAGTATTGGGACCACACGATAAAAATATTATTGCTGAAGTAAATAGAGTTTCTTCAATAGATGATATCAAATTTGAAGGGAATAAGGATTTAATCGAAATAATTGGTAGCGATCTAGACAAGGCTTTTATCAAAGAAGTGGAAAGTTTTGTTTTAGCTCCCGAATCTATCGCAAATCAACATGATCTTAAGATTGTTTATACCCCAATTCATGGCACGGGTATTAAGATTATACCTGATACATTACGTAAAATAGGTTTTACTAATATAATAGACGTACCAGAGCAAAACGTGATTAGTGGAAATTTTCCAACTGTAGTATCGCCCAATCCAGAAGAACCTGCAGCACTAGACTTAGCCATCAAAAAGGCAATCGAAACAGATGCAGACATAGTATTGGCTACTGACCCTGATGCTGATAGAATTGGAGCTGCTATTCGTGACGATAATGGAGAATTTTTCCTTCTTAATGGTAATCAAATAATGCTTGTGCTTACTTACTACTTGATTACACAACGAAAGGCTAAAGGATTACTAACAGGAAAAGAATATGTTGTAAAAACTATTGTTACCACAGAGCTAATCAAGGACATTGCCGACAAAAATGGTGTAGAAATGTTTGACTGCTACACTGGATTTAAATGGATTGCACAGATTATTCGTAATAATGAAGGCAAAAAGAAATACATTGGAGGAGGTGAAGAGAGCTTTGGATTCTTAGCTTCCGACTTTGTTAGAGATAAAGACTCTGTATCGGCTTGCACCCTATTTGCAGAAATAGCTGCTTGGGCTAAAGATAATGGCAAAACAGTTTATCAAGTTCTGCAAGACATTTATATTGAATATGGATTCTCGAAAGAAGTTAATATCTCACTTGTACGCAAAGGAAAAGATGGTGCTGATGAAATTGAAGCTATGATGAAAAATTTCAGAACTAACCCTGTAAAAGAACTAGCTGGTTCACCAGTTGTTCTATCAAAGGACTTTGCAAAACTTGAGAGCTACGATTTCAACACAAATGAAGTGGTAACTCTAGAGATGCCTACAACATCTAACGTATTACAATACTTTACCGAAGATGGCACTAAAGTATCTATACGTCCTTCGGGAACAGAGCCAAAAATTAAGTTCTACATCGAAGTAAGAGGCTCTAAAGTGTCGTCGGCAGAAGAAATTGCAAAGAACGAAGCAGAGGTGGATGTAAAAGTAAGTGCAATAAAAAAATATTTTGGACTATAATAGATTATGTATTCAATGAATAAAAAACTAACAATTGCTCTCGTGGCTCACGATCACAGAAAGGTCGATATGGTAGATTGGGTTATTTATAACTCCGACTTTCTAGCTGAACACCACCTTGTTTGCACAGGCACAACTGGTGGATTGGTCCGTGCAGCTCTTCAAGAAGAAGGAGTCAATCCCGACATCACATGCATGAACTCGGGACCTATGGGTGGAGATGCAGAAATTGCAGCAATGGTGGTTCGTAAAGAGATTGACCTTGCCGTGTTCTTAATTGACGACCTCAACCCTCAACCACACGAGGCCGACATTATGATGCTTTTGCGACAATGCAGAGTGCACAATGTGCCAATTGCATGCAATAGATATAGTGCTGATTTGATGATCACTAGCAACTTGTGGTATAATGAGGAATATACTCCAATGAAACCTCTTTACTCAAAGTTTGATAGAGAGGAATAATAGAAGACATCAGGTAATATATACTTAAAGAGCACTTAAGGAGAAATTCCTTTGGTGCTTTTTTTGTGTGTATTACAATCGAGAATATTGATAATACAGAAATAAGCAGTGTTCATGTTTTAATAACCCTAGTATCTATATCTAATTTAACATTCAAACCCCTACCCTCAATAACACTGTTAACCAAATTAACAACAGCAAAAACAGCCATGTTAAAATTTTAACCAAAAATAGAGCCCAAAAAGAATCAACTACCACATAATCAACAACAAACCATTTTACCAATTGTAAAGCTTACCTAAACTTACAGCAATCCCAACGTTGGGATTAGTACTTTCAAAAAAAATCA
>JAAYFB010000368.1 GCA_012728465.1 Proteiniphilum sp.
GAAATATTTGACCCACAACACCTATAGCAAGATAACCACCTAAAATACAGAAGATTGAAACAATCAAAACCTCATTGTGATGCTTGGCAACATACACTCTGAAAAGTTTTTCAGCCTATTTTCCGTACGGAAAGTAACCCTGAAAAGTTTTTTAGACCTACTTTCCGTAGAGAAAGTAACCCTGAAAAGTTTTTTAGCCCATTTTCCGTAGAGAAAGTAACCTTGAAAAGTTTTACGAAGCTATTTTCTCTACGGAATGTATCCCCTAAAAGTTTTCAATACAAACATTCCGTAGAGTATGGATTCTTCAAACATTGAAAAGTGATTGACTAGCTGTGAGTGAAACTCAACAAAAATAGAGGGAGTATCAGTGCCATGCATGCGTGAAAGAAAGAAGACATTATTTTGCACCTTAAATACCCTCCTCCCTCAAACATAAAATTGTTTAGAAGCCACAAAGAAAGAATATCTCAATAAAAACCACTAATTTTGCCACGCATACAACAAAAATAATAATTGACTACGACATAACAGATGATTACAATACTCATTATAGCCCTCACAAGCATTACATCAATCATGGCATTCAGAGATGTGAGCCTGATGAACAGACTAATATTTTACCCACCAGCAGTGGGGCGAGGACAATGGTACAGACTATTTAGCTACGGAGTGCTACATGCCGACACTACCCATCTAATATTCAATATGTTCACGCTATACATGTTTGGCACTACGGTCGAAAGCATTTTTAAGTCCGCTTTAGGAAATGAAGTTGGTTCAATAGCCTTTGTGCTACTTTATGCACTATCGCTGCTAGCATCAATAATTCCATCATACAATAAGCATAAACACGACTCGTACTACCGGAGCTTAGGAGCATCGGGTGCAGTTTCGGCAATAGTGTTTGCATATATTTTGATTAATCCGATGAATTTTATGGGCATAATGTTTATCCCCATCATGTTGCCAGCTTTTCTGTTTGGAATAATATTTATTGCAATATCTGTAAAACTTGACAAAACGCAAGCTGGAGGAATAAATCACTCGGCACACATCACTGGCGGAATATTTGGAATAGTGCTGACAACAATATTATTCTTCTCGTTTGCTCAAATCAATCTCCTACAATCATTCATTAGCCAAATCAGAGTAAACTCTATTAGTGATTTAATTCACTTTGGCTTCTAAACATCACAACAAAAGATATGAAACAGGCAACACTATACCTCATCCCCGTAACGTTAGGTGATAGCGCAATAGATAAGGTTATTCCAAAATATAATTTGGAAATAATTTTAAATATAAAGCATTTTATTGTTGAAAATTTACGCTCGGCACGAAGATTTCTGAAAAAATGCGACCCTTCGATAAACATTGAGGAGCTCACATTTTACGAACTAAACAAGCACACAAACAGAGACACCATTGGCAACTACCTTAATGCAATGTCAAAAGGTGAAAGCATTGGCATAATATCCGAATCGGGCTGTCCTGCTATTGCCGACCCCGGAGCAGATGTGGTGGAAATAGCACAACGACGTGGTTACAAAGTAACCCCATTGGTGGGGCCTTCATCAATATTAATGTCGCTAATGGCATCGGGCTTTAATGGGCAGAGCTTTGCTTTTCATGGATATTTGCCCATTGACAATGGAGAGAAAATAAGACGAATCAAACAACTAGAGAATAGAAGCTACAGCGAAAACCAAACTCATATATTTATTGAGACACCATATCGCAATCAAAAACTAGCCGAAGACTTAATATCGCATTGCAAACCACAGACCAAAATGTGCATAGCAATGAATGTGAGCCTCGACAACGAATATATTGTAACAAAAACGATGAAAGAGTGGAAGGGAAAGCTCCCCGAAATGCATAAACAACTATGCGTCTTTTTGATTCACAAAGGATAAATAATAAACAATGGACATACAACACAATTTTCAGCTACAAACATACAACTCGTTTCGTACCAAAGCAACCGCTAAGCTTTTTGCAAAGCCTCGCACCATTGACGAAATCATTGAACTACTAAAACAATACCCTAACGAGAAAAAACTAATCTTGGGCAATGGTTGCAACCTATTTTTCACCAAACCATTTGACGGGCTGGTGATAAAACCAATCATCAGTGGCATAAGCGTAATCGATGATAATGCTGAAAATGTTACAATCGAGGTAGGTGCGGCTCAAGATTGGGATGAATTGGTAGAATATTGTGTAAACAGGGGTTGGTCGGGCATCGAAAACTTATCCCTCATACCTGGAGCAGTGGGCGCAGCCCCAATTCAGAACATTGGTGCCTATGGCACAGAGGTGAAAGATGTCATTGTGAAAGTAAAAACCATTGAAATGGCTACACAAGCAATAAAAGAGTTCAACAATGCCGAGTGCGAGTTCGAATATCGCAATAGCATATTCAAGCAAACACGAAATTATATCATAACGTCGGTCATCTTTCAACTAAGCAAATCATTTAGCTATCGCGAAAAGTATATCGACCTCAAAAAAGAACTGGCACACACCCCATCGCCCACACTCAAGCAAGTGCGCGAGGCAATAATTAGTATTAGAAAGCGAAAATTGCCCAATCACCTAGAAATTCCTAATGCGGGGAGCTTCTTCAAAAACCCAATAATAACAACTGCCGAAAAAGATAGCCTTTTGGAAGCATTGCCGAGTGCTCCAATTTACAATATAGATACCAACAGCTTCAAAACATCGGCCGCATACCTCATCGAGCAAGCAGGATATAAAGGAAAGCGCAAGGGAAATGTGGGAACATACGAGAATCATGCCCTTATCATCGTAAATTATGGTAGCGATGATGGCAATGATATTGCTGACTTCATGCACGAAATACAAAAAGTGGTGAAAACAAAATATAACATTGAGTTAGAACCCGAGGTGTGGGTGTTTTAGAAA
>JAAYFB010000369.1 GCA_012728465.1 Proteiniphilum sp.
GATGAAGTAGAAACACTTTTCCACGAGTTTGGACACGCACTTCACGGAATGCTTTCTGATGTAAACTATGTAGGACTTGCAGGCACTAGTGTGTCTCGTGACTTTGTTGAGCTTCCATCTCAAATAATGGAACACTGGGCATTTCACCCCGATCTATTAAAACTTTATGCGAAGCATTACGAAACCGGCGAAGTGATACCCGATGATCTAATTAACAAGATTGATGCAGCTTCAAAGTTCAATATGGGCTTTATTACCACTGAGTTTGTTGCAGCAGCATTGCTTGACATGGATTATCATACACAGAATGATCAAAAAGAATTTGATGTTCGTGACTTCGAAAAGAAATCAATGGAGAAAATTGGACTAATTGGAGAAATCATTCCAAGATATAGAAGCACATACTTTTCACACATATTTAGCGGAGGATATTCGTCAGGATACTATGCATATATGTGGGCAGAGGTACTAGATGCTGATGCATTCCAACCATTTGCCGAAAAAGGAATATTCGACAAAGAGACAGGTGCATCGTTCCGCAATAACATTTTATCCAAAGGAAACTCAGATGACCCAATGACTCTATACAAACAATATAGAGGAGCTGAGCCAAACTCTATCTATTTATTAAAAAATAGAGGATTTGTAGAATAACAAGACTACACTTCCTTACAAAAAATATGTTTCACGGGATGGATTTAAGAAAATCTATCCCGTGATTTGTTTTAAACAAATATATTGTCATACTTATTATCAGCTTAAAAGCATGACTTTTTCATTATTAATTTCTTTAAAATTGTCAACGCACTAAACAAATTGAAATTATCTGAAGATATTGTTTACTAAAAAGATAAAAAAGCTTATATTTGCACGCTGAAAATCAACTAAAATGCTTAGATTGATATTTCATTTAAGACTATATTCATACAAATCGAAAAGAATAAAGTAATACATTAAAAAACAAACGTAATATTGAAATGCAAAACAAAGGATTTATTAAAGTTTTCGCAACATTATTGGCTCTAGTTAGTTTGTACTACCTCTCCTTCACAATAGTAGGACAGCAGTACAACAAAAAAGCAGACCAATATGCTAACGGAAACCTAGAACTAAAGAATCAGTATCTAGACTCGCTCTCGACAGAGACCGTTTACTTTGGATACACATTAAAGCAAATTCGTGAGAAAGAGATTGGATTAGGCCTTGACCTTAAAGGTGGAATGAACGTTATTGTAGAAATGGACGTTCATCAGATTTTAACATCATTAGCCAATACCGATGACCCACAATTTAATGAAGCTCTTAAAGAAGCAACGGTTCAAAATAGAAAAGGATCTTCATCTGACTTTATCACTCTTTTCCGCCAAAATTATGAGAAAATAAATCCAAATGGTAAATTGGCTAATATTTTCAGTGTTACAATGAGCGATAGAGTTAGCCCAACATCTACTAACGATCAAGTAATAGCAGTATTACGTCAAGAAGTAGCAAGTGCAGCTGAAAACTCTTTCAACGTACTTCGCACACGTATCGACAGATTTGGTGTGGTTGCTCCTAACATTCAACGTTTAGATCAAGCAGAGAGAATACTAATAGAGATGCCCGGTATTACTGAACCAGAGCGTGTAAGAAACCTACTTCAAGGTAGTGCGAACTTAGAGTTCTGGAAAACTTACAACGTAAACGAACTAGCATCTTACTTCAATGAAGCTAATAGCCGATCAGCAGAATATGCTATGGCTAAACGCAGTGGTGCAACTGCTGAAACAGTAACCGACTCAACTTCAACTGATATAGTTGCAGAAACAAATATTTTAGAGGAAGAAGAAGGTGTAGTAGAAATCAATAGAAGTTTTGTGGAATATTTTGCACAACCATATTTTGCAATGGGTGGTGCTAGTGGTCCTATTGTGGGAACTGCTGCAAAAACAGACACAGCTGCTATCAATTTTATTCTAAATAAATATAAAGATATTTTCCCCGCTGACGTTAGATTCAAATGGGGTTTCAAACCGATTGATACAAAAGAGACATTCTTCGAGCTATACTCACTTAAGGGTGATGGCACAAAACGTGGACCAGCTCTTGACGGTGATGCAGTGGTAAACGCTAAAGCTGACCAAGGACAATCTGGTTCCGCATGGGAGGTGAGTATGACGATGAACTCTGCTGGTGCTAGCCGTTGGGCTAATATTACTGGAGCAGAAAAAGGCAAATCAATAGCTATCGTACTTGACAACTATGTATATTCTGCACCCAACGTAAATGACAGAATTGAGGGTGGACGATCATCTATTTCGGGAAGGTTCACAGCAAGTGAAGCCGGTGACTTAGAAAACGTATTGAAGTCTGGAAAGATGAGAGCTGGTGTTCGTATCGTTCAGGAAGACGTTGTAGGACCATCATTAGGACAAGAGGCTATTAAAGATGGTATTGTATCATTTATAATTGCTATTATAGCTTTATTCATATTTATCTTCTTCCTATATGGTGCAGTGCCAGGAATGGTAACAAACTCTGCTCTATTGATAAACTTCTTCCTAACTTTAGGTATATTATCAGCATTCCAAGCAGTATTGACACTGCCAGGTATTGCGGGTATGATTCTTTCGTTAGGTATGGCCGTTGATGCTAACGTACTTATCAACGAACGTATCAAAGAAGAGATGAAAAATGGCAAATCACTTCGCAAATCTATCGAAGATGGTTACAAAAATGCATTCTCAGCTATTATCGACTCTAACATTACTACTATTATTACAGCTATAATATTAGCATTCTTTGGTACAGGTCCGATTAAAGGCTTTGCTGTTACTCTTATCATTGGTATATCTGTTTCATTCCTAACTGCGGTGTTCTTAACTCGTATTATCTATGAAGCTCGCATGGATAAGGGCAAGTGGTTGAATTTGTCGTTCGATACCAAAGGCTCTAAGAACTTATTCAAAGAATATACGTTCGACTTCCTAAAAGGTAGCCGTAGAGTACTTACAATTTTAGCAGTATTCGTAGTTGTGAGCTTGGCTTCACTTCTAGTTCTAAAACTTAATACGGGAATCGACTTTACAGGTGGACGTAACTATATCGTTAGATTTGACCAACCGGTTAAAACAGGAGATATCGAAGATGCACTAAATCCACACTTTGATGGTTCGGCTCAAGTAATTACTATCGGCTCAAGCAATCAAGTAAGAATCTCAACTAACTTCATGATTGACTCTGAAAGTACAACTGTAGAAGAGGACCTAAAAGAAATAATGGGAGTTGCTCTCAAAGACTATATTGCTTCGGGCAAAACTATTGACGACTACATACAAAGTTCACAAAAAGTAGGTCCAAGTGTTGCAGAGGACACCCTTAAGAATGCAGTATTTGCACTTGTATTAGCCCTAATATTTATGGGTATATACATCCTAGTGAGATTTAGAAACTGGTCATTCTCTGCTGGTACTGTAGCAGCTCTTGCAGTAGATGCCTTCTCAGTAATTGGTTTGTACTCGTTGCTATGGAAAGTAATGCCATTCTCAATGGAGATTGACCAAACGTTTATTGCAGCAATTTTAACAGTTATTGGATACTCTATTAATGACAAGGTGGTTGTGTTTGACCGTGTACGTGAGAACTTCACACTATACCCAAAGCGTGACTTACGCCAACTATTCAACGACTCGATGAATGCAGTTCTTGCTCGTACAATAAATACGGGATTAAGTACCATTTTAGTTATATTAGTTATCCTATTCTTTGGTGGTGATGCAGTTAGAAGCTTCGTATTTGCAATGCTTATTGGTGGTGTGATGGGGACAATCACCAGCTTATTCCTAGCTACTCCAGTTGCATTTAGAATTATGTCTAAACAAAGAGCTAAAAAAGAATTAGAGGCTAAGTAAACAAC
>JAAYFB010000370.1 GCA_012728465.1 Proteiniphilum sp.
ACAATCATAGGCCGAACCTTTCTTGTCAGTTTGAGATTTATGCAGACTTGCTAAGTGATGATGCCATCAAGTATATTAATGATAATGTTCCGAAAGATTATTTTCGCTTTGAGATAGGTATTCAATCCACACACGAACCAACTAACATGGCGGTGAAGAGGAGGCAAGACTTCCCTTTGCTTTCTCGCAACATTGAGCAGATAATGAAAGGTGATGTGGTAGATTTGCATCTTGACCTCATTGCTGGCCTACCTTACGAAACATTTGATAGATTTAGAAAATCATTCAACGATGTGTTTCGCTTACGTGCCAAAGAGGTTCAACTTGGTTTTCTTAAATTGTTGCGTGGCACCAATCTTAGGCGGGACGCAAAACTATATGGATATGTATATGATGAGGATGCTCCATATGAAGTGTTTTATGGAAATGATATTTCGGCTCATGAGCTTGACCGAATTCGTGATGCAGAAGGAGCATTGGAGAAGTTTTGGAATAGTGGACGATTTGTCCAAACCATGAATATGCTATTCGATGGCGATTATGAGGGTCGGTACTTCGAGTTTTTTGATGAAGTGGGGCAATACTATAATGAGCACAACCTGCCACATATGGGCTATCAGCTCGAGGATTTGTTTAGATATCTATATCAATTTCTGCAACAAAAGGGAATAGATGCATTTACGCAGTTGCGAAACGATTACTATTCTAATTTCAGTCGCCGCCCTCAAGGTTTTTGGAAAGATACTATGGATAAGAAACAGCGTAAACGTATGCTTTACCTCATTGGACAAGATAAAGATTTTTTGAACCAACACAGCATTGATAGACGTATTGTGGAGAAGATGACAGCTATTGATCCATTGGAGGATGGTATGTATTTGCTTACGCTTTTCATAGATGGGGATAGAAGACAGTTGATTTATGACAAAAACTAATTGGGCTACTTCAAAATAGTGCAATCCTCAGTTTTTGCTTTCTACTTTTTTAAATTAATCACCCCAAATGCCAAATGGCATTGACAGTTTTAATTTCAAAACAATACAAATGCCAAATGGTATTGACTGTTTTAATTTTAAAACATTACAAATGCCAAATGGTATTGACAGATATAAAAACAAAACAATATCATTACCACTTTGCATTCGCAATTATTGTTAAGTTTCAGGGTCAATATTAAGTGGTTTTAATAATGTTGGCTCTTATTTACTCTCAAAACCACTTTGCAATGGTAGTATTTGGTTCTCTGCACTCACATTTCCATCTATAAATGACAATTCGGAGAAAAAAACAGTCTCAATACCAAATGGCAATAAGACTAAAAAGTTCCAAACACTCCAAATGCCAAATGGCATTTGGGTGTTTTTGGCCTTTTTAGTAACATGCTTTAACTTTTCGGCAGTGTTTTTGGAGCCAAAACAGTCATTTCACTCTGAAAACAGTAGTTGTTTCTTGAAAAAAGAGCAAATGCCATTTGGCATTCAGAGTGTTTTGCTTTGAAAAGGTCAAATGCCATTTTGCATTTAGGATGATTTTTAACCGTCATTCACAATGATGAAGGTAGCCGCTATTGATTATCAACAAGTTAGTATTTTTAGGCCTTGTTTTTAGTTAAATATTTAACAGTAGGTATTTTTGCCTAGTTAAATTGCTTAACAAAAATATTAGGCGGAAAATCTATAATGTTAATATATATGTTATTGGTAACATGAGAACCTGACCCATGCTTTGGTTATTGGTTTATTGATTTGTATCTGTTCCTGTTTCTATCTCTCACTAGTGATGCTGCAACCGATACTGTCAACAGTGCACCTATTACCATAAGCGAAGTGGTATTTTCAATCACAAAGTCCCAGTCTGATACCGCAGCATGATGGTTGTTGATAAGCTTGAAACCAATAAATAGTAATATTGCACTAAGTGCATATTTGAGGTAGTGAAACATAGTCATCACACCACGTAGTGCAAAGTATAGAGAGCGTAAGCCAAGTATTGCAAAAATATTTGAAGTGTATATTATGAATGTGTTGGTAGATACTGAAAGCACTGCGGGTATCGAATCGATGGCAAATATGAGGTCGCTAAACTCTATCACGATAACAGCTAGAAATAGAGGTGTAGCATATAGCTTATGATTAATTCGCTTGAAGTATTTCAGTTCCGATGTGTCATCTGTGATTGGCACTATGCTTCTAACTTTGCGGATAATCCAATTGTCGCTAACTTTCAAATTAGCATCACTTTTTGGATGCTTCTTTTTGCGTACTTCTTCCACAATCATTTTTGCACCTGTGTATAATAGGAATGCACCAAACACGTACATGATCCATGAAAACTTATCAATAAGTGCTACCCCTAAGAATATGAATAGTGCCCTAAATACTATTGCACCAAGCACTCCCCAAAATAGAACGCTATGCTGATGCTCGCTTTTTATGCTGAATGAGCTGAATATTATTATGAACACAAAAAGGTTGTCAACGCTCAATGATTTTTCGATGAGGTATGCCGTGAAGAAGTCTAATGCTGGCTCTTTGCCAAATACAAAGAAAATGCCCACGTTGAATAACAAGGCAAGTGATATCCAAAATAGGCTGAGCCAAAGTGCTTTTTTGACGTTGATAATATCATCTTTTTTGTTGAATACAAATAGATCTAATGCAAGCAAAAATATTACTAGCACAAAGAATCCTAACCAGAATGATGAACTTACTTCCATAGGGTTGATATTTTTTTGCGAAGTTAGAAGATTTTTGTGAGTGATGAGCGTTGAGTTGTCATTTTTTTTTGAAAGGGAAGTGGGTGTATTCATAAGAAATGATTTTTGAGTGTGCCATATCTCTACATTCTTTGTAGTGCTCAAGCATCTTCCTAATAATAATTCGCTAAATTTGCCTATTCAAAAGGTGAAGATCATGGCAATGTCAATAATAAGAAGAGAGGAGATAAGGAAATCGAAACTATATAAATCTCTTAATGTGATAACAAAAGTGATGGACAAGTACATGCTTGATCCAGTGATAGGGTTGGTGCCAGGAGTGGGAGACTTTGTGGCATCGGTGTTTGTTATTCCATTTTTATATGTAAGCATATTCCAAGTAAGGTCAGTTCCTCTCACTTTGGCACTTCTATTTAATGTGTTGAAGGATATAGCTATGGGATTGATACCATTTTGGATTGGATATGTGCTAGATTTCTTTAATAAATCGTACCAGCAGAATATGAGGCTGATAATGGGTTTTGTGGAGGGTAATGAGGAAACAATTAGAAAAGTAAACAAAGATGCAGTATGGATGGGTGTGTGGATTGTTATCCTGTGTTTGGTAATTTATGGGCTAGTGTTGTTGGCAATGAGCATGTTTAACTGGGGCTTAGAGGCGTGGATTGGTGCTGTGGATTGGCTAAAAAATATTTGGGCTAATGTTGGAAATTAGCCTATGGCCTTTAGCAAATAGCCAAAAGCCATAGGTCAATCGCAATTAAAGTATTATCACCACTTATACTCAACTCCTCCCATCATCCAAAACCCAGCTTGTGGCAAGTTACCTAGGTCTAGATATGTGGTGTTGAATATGTTGTTGGCATTAATAAATAGGTTCCATTTTCCGATGGGGTAGTTTGCCTTAGCATCTACTACGGCGAATGGCTTGTAGTTGGTACGCTCGGCTGGTTTTTGATCTACGTACTTGATGTATGAACCAGCTCTATCTTGCCATCTAAACAGCCACGACAATGATAGCTTGTCAACAATAGTGTGTTGGAGTGATGCCGTAACCTTATTGCGAAGATGATTGAGAGTATAATTTGAGATGTAGTCCGACTCAATCATGTTTTGCTTTAAGTGCATATATCCCACACTAGCTGATTGCAATGGTTGTCTAGCTCCTAATAGTCCTCGTAGATTTATATTTACTCCTGTCTCAACTCCATATTTATCAATTTTTGAGTGGTTGCTCGATTGCCAAAGGGCCTCCGTGTCAGGTTTTATCCAATCTATTATATTTCGGCCTTTCATATAAAAAGTGGTAAAGTATGCATCAATATTCCTTTTTCTATACTTAAGGCCCAGTTCCATAGCTTCCGATTTTTCGGCTTCTAGGTTGTTATTTCCGATGTGTGTGGCAGTAGTGTAGTACAGGTCTGTAAATGTTGGCATACGTGTAGCCTTGTTCCATGATGCAAATAGGCTCAAGCCATTATCAAATCGATATGATGTGTTTACAGATGGATAAAACTCGTACTTGTTGGGTATGGCTGTATTGTGATTTAGCAATCCGCCCACTGACAATGTCATATTGCCTAATATGAGATTATGCTCTGCAAAAAAACTAGCATTTGTTCTGCTATCCGAGTGTGTGTATTTGCCAATTGCATCATCGAGAGGCTTGCCCAATACGCTACTGAGTATCGACTCATTGCGAAGTTCGCCCCCAAAGCTTGTTATTCCCCATCGCGATGCATATTGCCACACAAGATTTGTGCCAATTATATCGCTACGATGGTTATTGTATGGTATTACTGATTCATCGCCACGCACTAGCTGAAACTCATCATAGTGTCTGTTCCAATATATTTGTGGAATAAACTTTATTTTGCCCTTTGTCTCACCTTTTACGGAAAAAAATATTGATTGTGTGTCATCAAACTGATTGGCAAATGAGGCAGTGTAAAATGTATTGGCACCATATTCCTTGCTATTGTATCCAGCCGTAAAGTCAATGTGTGCATTATCAATATCTAGTCGCGATTGATGTAGCAAGTTAAGCATCTTGTAGTCGCTGTTTGGTATATACCCATCTGATTGGCGATAGCCTGTTGATAATTTATGTGTGGTGTTTTTTGTTTTGATGGCACCTCTAGCTTCAGCACTAATTAGTGCATGTATTCCACCTTCTAGTTTTGCTCTAAAGTTGGTGTCTTTATCTTGCTTAGTGACGATGTTTACTCCCCCCGAAAATGCTCCCGCACCATAGGCCAATGATGATGGTCCTTGTACGATTTCAATTCTTTCGATGTCTGAGATGTTGATGGGGATGTCGAAACTGTAATGTCCTGTTTGTGGATTGGTAAGGTTAATTCCGTTTAGTAGTATTGCTGTTTGGTCAAATGATCCACCCCTTATTGAGATGTCTGATTGCACTCCGTGTGGGCCTCTTTGCTGAATATCTATACCCGAGTAGTGAGTAAGTAAGTCTTCAATGCTCTGTATGGGTTGTCGCTCAATATCGGTTGAGGTGATAACCGTAACCATTTTGGCAGCCATATTTAGTGGTAAGTTTGTTTTAGATGCCGTTACCACAATTTCTTCAAGCTCGTCTGCCACAATAGTGTCTTGCTTTGTGGTGATTTCCACTCTTTCGGTTGAGGTTACCGATTGCGAATGTGCACTTTGCAAAGCACACCCTGCAAGGACTCCTATCGTAACCACTTTGCTAATACTGTTGAACACGCTAAAGGTGTCTCTAGAAAAGCGTTTAAATCTAAATGCTTTTCTGTTTAATAATTGATTTTTCTTTTTCATTACTTTGTTTTTAATAGTTTTGAAATGAATTGGCAAAAATAGTCTTTTAAAACTAATTTATTGCTCTTTTGTGGGATTGTGGGATTGTGTAACTATTTAATCGTGTAACTGTGTAATCGTTTGATGGAGGCGCGTTGTAAGTGCAACATGCAATAGCATTAAAGTATAGTGTTTAACAGTGTAATCGTGTAATCATCCTCACGCAAAGTCGCAAAGACGCTATTTCTTGTTCTCCCATATTAAGCCACAATACTACGCAATTAATTGGTTTCTCTGCCCGTTTGCGAAGAGCAGGCACAACTGAATAACAATTGAGTCTCCACCGAATCTCATGAAAATCTACTGATTCACCTCCGCAATGTCAAATGACATTGACAACTTTCAAAATTTTTAATTGCAAATGTCATTTGGTATTGACAGATATTTTTTCCAAAAGCTCTAAATGTCAAATGACATTGACAGAAATAAAAATAAAAGACTATCGTTTATACTTTTCATTCATAAAATAGATTAACTTTTAGCCCCATTTATAACATGTGTTTACAGTATTGGGAGTTGTTTACTCTCATTTATGCTTGTCATTGGTAGTTCAGGGAAGTTTTTACTGCTTTTTAGCTATGACATTGAGAGTAAAAAGAACAAATCACTCTCGTTTATAAATGACATTGAGAGTAAAAAGTTTTGGGAACTATAAATGACAAATGACATTGGGGTATTTTGACCCT
>JAAYFB010000371.1 GCA_012728465.1 Proteiniphilum sp.
AAAAAATTAACTTTCTCTTGAAGAACTTAAAAACTCAACTTTCTCAACATGCAATGGAGAGGAAAGACTTAATACGATGCTAAGTATTTCTGTGATATACATAATGTAAAGTTATGGATTTTATGGAATCACCCACACAAAATGTAATAGAGCCGTTAATCACCTGTTAAATGATACTATCAAAAAAACATTCTATCTTTGTGCTTGTTAATTTTGTTACTGAACTACTTATATGAATACAGATAAAATAAATATTGCTGTAGATGGATTTTCATCGTGTGGCAAAAGCACGATTGCTAAAGGATTGGCAGCAAAAGTTGGGTATATTTACATTGACAGTGGGGCAATGTATCGAGCATTGGCACTATTTGCTATCAAAAATGGGTGGATGACTGAAGATTATATTAATGAAGATGAGTTGATAAGACACATATCGGATATTAAAATTGAGTTTAAACCAAACGATGATGGCACTCAAGATACTTATTTAAACGGAGAAAATGTAGAATCTGAGATTCGTTCATTACAAGTAGCCAATGGTGCAAGTCGTATAAGTACATTAGGATTTGTTAGAGAGGAGCTAGTGCGTCAACAACGAGCTATGGGAGAACAAAAGGGAGTGGTGATGGATGGTAGAGATATTGGCACCGTTGTTTTTCCTGATGCAGAATTAAAGATATTTCTAACAGCATCACCCGAAGTTAGGGCCAAACGTCGCTTTTTGGAGTTACAATCGAAAGACATTGATACCACATACGAAGATACACTTGCAAACGTAACAGAGCGAGATTATAGAGATACAACACGTAAAGAGAGTCCTCTACGCAAAGCAGAAGATGCACTTGAGCTTGACAACTCTTATATTACGATAGATGAACAACTGCAATGGGCAGTGGATATGTTTAATAAAATCACAAAAAGAGAATGAGTAAAATCGAAATAGATAAGCAATCGGGAACCTGCTTTGGTGTAGCTAGAGCTATTTCTAGAGCAGAAGAAGAACTTAAAAAAGGTGGACCACTATATTGTATTGGTGATATTGTCCACAACAATATTGAAGTAGAAAGATTAGCTAAAATGGGATTGATAACAATCAATCACGAAGAATTTAAAAAGCTCAAGAATGTTAGAGTATTTCTTCGCGCACATGGCGAACCACCAAGCACATACGAAATAGCTAAAAAAAACAATATAGAACTTATTGATGCCTCCTGTCCCGTAGTATTGGGTTTGCAAAAGCGAGTAAAGAAAAAGTATGTGATGCGTGACAATGATGACACGCAGATTGTTATTTACGGAAAGAAAGGGCATGCAGAGGTAAATGGATTATTGGGACAGACGGACGAATCAGCAATAATTATTGAAAGCAAAGATGAAATAGATATACTTGATTTTTCTAAAAATATCACCCTTTTCTCACAAACTACAAAACCCTTAGATGGATTTCAAGAGGTGGGAGATTTGATAAAATCACGAATGCAAGGTGACGCAGTATTTGAATTTTATGATACTATTTGTCGTCAGGTTTCAAATCGCGTTCCCAATATGCATGAGTTTGCACAAAAGCATGATGTTATTATATTTGTAGCTGGCGAAAAAAGCTCTAATGGTAAAGTTCTTTTCGCTGAATGTAAAAAACATAATCCCAACTCCTACATCATACATAGCCCCGAACAATTAAACGAAAAAATGTTTAATGAAAAAGATTCAATCGGAATATGTGGTGCAACTTCAACACCAATGTGGCAAATGGAGGAAATAGCACAAAGGATATCAGTAATGATACCTAAAACAGAAATAGAAAAAGCAACTTTTTAAGTTGCTTTTTTTAATGTTGACCAAGTTATGAGTGTATTAAAATAAACAGTATCTTTGTAAGCAATTGTATTTAGGTCAATTTACTTGAAACAACTTGATTTACAAATAACTTTAATATGGATTCTAATATAAAATGCATTGGTGTGCTCACTTCAGGTGGAGACGCACCAGGAATGAATGCTGCAATTAGAGCGGTGACGCGTGGTGCTATATTTAATGGCATACGGGTGTTTGGTATTTATAGAGGGTATAAAGGACTTATCACAAACGAGATAGAGGAATTTAAAACCAATAGTGTTAGTAATATAATTCAACAAGGCGGTACAATTTTAAAAACTGCTAGATGTGATGAATTTAAAACTAAAGAGGGTAGGGCTATAGCTTATGAAAATATGCAAAAGCACGGTATCGAAGCTTTAGTTGTTATTGGAGGAGATGGTTCACTTACAGGTGCAGCAATATTTTCCAGTGAATATAATATACCCATTGTTGGACTTCCTGCAACTATTGATAACGATCTTAATGCTACAGATGTTACTATAGGTTATGATACTGCTCTGAACACCATAATGGAAGCAATGGATAAGATACGCGACACAGCTACTTCTCACGAGCGTTTGTTTTTTATAGAAGTAATGGGAAGAAATTGTGGATACTTAGCTTTAAATAGCGCTATTGCATCAGGTGCAGAGGCTGCCATTATTCCCGAAATTAGTATGGAGAAAGACCAGTTGGCCGAACTAATTGAGCAAGGCTTCAGAAAATCAAAAAGCAGTAGTATGGTATTGGTAGCCGAAAGCCCTGTTACAGGCGGAGCATACAATTTGGCTGAGCGAGTAAAAAAACAATACCCTCAGTATGACGTGCGTGTAACAATCTTAGGTCACTTACAACGTGGAGGCACACCATCTGCGCAAGATAGAATTTTGGCAAGCCGTATGGGAGTAGCTTCAATACAGGCATTAATTGAAAATCAAAGAAGTGTGATGATAGGTATTAGAGAGAATGAAATTACTTATGTGCCCTTCAGAAGAGCTATTAAAAAAGAACGTGCTATCAGCGAAGAATTGTTAGAGGTACTTAGGATATCATCAATTTAAGATAGATAAATTTTATTGGACAACTAAAAAGTTGTACCTTTGCACATCAAAATCAATTAAATACAAAAAAATAGAATATGGATTTAACACACATTGAACACATCGGCATAGCCGTCAAGAGTATTGAGGAGCAAATTCCATTTTATGAAGGCATTTTAGGCCTTAAGTGTTATAACATCGAAACGGTTGAGGATCAAAAAGTGAAAACTGCGTTTTTTATGATTGGTCAAACCAAACTTGAGCTACTTGAGCCTACAAGTGAAGATAGCACAATAGCAAAATTTATTGAGAAGCGAGGCGAAGGAGTTCATCATATCGCTTATGCTACTAAGAGTGTGGAAAAAGCATTGAAAACTGCAGAGGAAAAAGGAGTGCGTTTGATTGATAAGGCACCACGTCCAGGAGCAGAAGGATTGAATATTGCTTTCTTGCATCCAAAATCAACAGGAAGTGTTTTGACAGAACTATGTGAACATCCTGAGAAATAATTTTTTTCAAATTAACAATAGCGTTGATAGCTCATGCTGTAACGCTATTGTCTTTTTTGTAAATAAATCAATTAAGAATATCATTCAATTTAATCATATAAATTATATAATATGAGCATTCAACTCGAAAAAATAAAAGAGCTTATTCAATTAAGAGAAAAAGCTCGTTTAGGTGGTGGTGAGAGAAGAATAGAATCTCAGCATTCTAAGGGAAAATTTACAGCTCGCGAACGTTTAGCTATGTTACTTGACGAAGGAAGCTTCGAAGAGTTTGATATGTTTGTGGAGCATAGATGCCATAACTTTGGCATGGAAAAAACAAAATTTTTAGGCGATGGCGTTGTTACTGGTTATGGTACCATCGAAGGTCGTTTAATATATGTATATGCTCAAGACTTCACTGTTTCTGGAGGTTCTCTTTCAGAAATGCATGCAAAGAAAATTTGCAAAGTGATGGATCAGGCAATGAAAATGGGGGCACCCGTAATTGGAATTAATGATTCTGGCGGTGCACGTATTCAGGAAGGTATTAATGCTTTGGCTGGATATGCAGAGATATTTCAACGCAACATATTAGCATCTGGTGTTGTACCTCAAATATCAGGTATATTTGGTCCATGTGCTGGTGGAGCGGTATATTCACCCGCATTGACAGACTTTATTGTGATGACGCAAGGAACTTCATATATGTTCTTGACTGGTCCTAAAGTAGTAAAAACGGTTACTGGCGAAGATGTAACTCAAGAAAATCTTGGTGGTGCATCAGTACACTCTGCAAAATCTGGAGTAGCACAGTTTTCGGTAGATACAGAAGAGACAGGTATCAACACAATACGTCAGCTAATTAGTTTTATTCCTCAAAATAATCTTGAGGAAGCTCCAGTTATTGAAAACGATGATCCAATAGATAGACTTGATGATGCACTAAACGATATCATCCCTGATAGTGCTAATAGACCATACGATATGTATGAAGTAATTGGTTCAATCATTGATAAAGGTGAGTTCTTGGAAGTTCATTCAGACTATGCTAAGAATATTATTGTTGGTTTTGCTCGTTTTAATGGACAATCTGTAGGTATTGTTGCTAACCAACCGAAATTCCTTGCTGGAGTTTTAGATATTAACGCTTCGCGTAAAGCAGCACGATTTGTTCGTTTTTGTGATGCATTTAATATTCCTTTGGTAACATTAGTTGACGTACCTGGCTTCCTTCCTGGAACTGGACAAGAGTATGGTGGAGTAATTGTACATGGTGCTAAACTTCTATATGCATACGGTGAGGCAACTGTTCCAAAGATTACTGTAACCCTGCGTAAGTCTTATGGTGGTGCGCATATTGTGATGAGCTGTAAACAGCTTAGAGGTGATGTAAACTATGCTTGGCCAAGTGCTGAAATTGCAGTTATGGGTGCAGATGGTGCTGTTGAGGTGCTTTACGGAAGAGAAATTGCAAAAGAAGAGACTCCTGAGAAAAAAGCTGAGGTATATGCTGAGAAAAGAAATGAGTACAATAAGCTATTTGCTAATCCATACGAAGCCGCACGCTATGGCTTTATTGATGATGTAATTGAGCCACGTAATACTCGTTTTAGAATTATCCGTGCTCTTCAACAAACTCAAACTAAGAAGCTACAAAATCCGGCTAAGAAACATGACAATCTTCCATTATAAACAGAAAAAGAAAATGAAGAAATTACCAGTATCACTCTTGTTGCTGCTTTTTCTATTGTCTTTTTCATCATGTACCAAAAAAGTTGTTAACCCAAAGTTGGTTATCAATGAGGTACTTGTTGTAAATGAAAACAATTTTGTTGATGATTATGGACAAAGAAGCGCATGGATTGAGATTTTTAACAATACAGGAAGTACGCAGAATGTAGGTGGCTATTTCCTTACTAATGATAAGTCAAATACAAAAAAATATCCTATCCCTCGTGGAGATGTATTGACTAAGATATTGCCACAGCAGCATGCTCTATTCTGGGCAGATAATACACCTACAAAAGGTACGTTTCATTTAAACTTTACACTTGATACTAGTAAAGAAAATTGGATCGGTCTTTACGATGAGAGTGGTTTAGTGCTTATCGATGAGATAGTAATTCCTGGTGGGCAAGTTCCTGACGTGTCATATGGCTATGAGAAAGATGGTGTTAAGTATGCTAAAGATGGGTCTATTTTATTGGCTAATTTAGCAAAAGTAACACCTAGCACCAATAACTACACACTTGATAAGAATGAAAAAGTAGAAAAATTTCTTGAAATTGATCCAATAGGGGTATCAATGACTCTTACTGCTATGTTGATTGTTTTCTCCGCTCTTGTTATGTTATTTCTAGTATTCAAGCTTATTGGAAATATTTCAGTTTCTATTAGTCGTAGCAGGAACACAGGTAAAGCTGTGGTAAAAGAATCTGAAACAGGATCTACTATTATATCTGGGGAAGTACTTACAGCAATATTCATGGCTCTGCACGAAGAGCAAGACCAAGAACACGATATTGAAAGTACATTTCTTACATTCAATAAGGTAAATAAAACTTATTCTCCTTGGAGCTCAAAAATCTACGGATTAAGAGAGATACCTCGCAAGTAAAAAATAATATTATCGTTAAATAAGCATCGAGACTGTTTCTATATATTGACAAATTGAATCTACTTATTTGCAATTTAGCGAATGGTCTCAAGATAAAATAAATTACTTAAAGATGAAACAATATAAATACAGAATCAACGGTAGTCTCTACAATGTAGTTGTTAATAGTACAACAGACGAGATTGCAGAAGTGGAGGTTAATGGCACTCCATACACAGTTGAAATTGAGAAGAAATCAAAAAAGCAAAAGGCTTCTCCATTTAAAATGCCTGCTCAAGCTCCTACAGCTCACCCAGCTCCAGCTCCTCAGGTTACAAAGCAACAAACTGTTGCTAGTTCCAACTCATTGACATCACCACTTCCTGGTGTTATCTTAGATATCACTTGCAGTGTAGGTGATACAGTTAAGAGGGGACAAAAACTAATGATATTGGAAGCTATGAAGATGGAAAACAATATTATGGCAGACAAGGATGGTGTTATAAAAGAAATTAAGGTTAAAACAGGTGCTACTGTACTTGAAGGAACCGAGCTAATAGTAATTGAGGGATAAGTTTTATGGATTACTTTTTTAGCGCTTTACTCGACAATATTCAGACCTTTTTAGGTAATTCTGGATTTGCGAATATAGAGATGGGTCATATAGCAATGATCCTCGTGGGAATTTTATTCATATTCTTGGCTATAAGATATGAGTTTGAACCCATGTTGTTGATTCCTATTGGTTTTGGTATATTAATCGGGAATGTTCCGTTTGATGTAACTGCTAATATGGGTATTGGTATTCACGAAGATGGCTCTGTTTTGAATACACTATATCAAGGTGTATCCAAGGGGTGGTATCCGCCACTTATATTCTTAGGTATTGGGGCAATGACAGATTTTGCATCGCTTATTGCTAATCCTAAGCTAGTATTAGTAGGGGCTGCATGTCAATTTGGTATTTTTGGTGCATACATTGTGTCTTTGGCACTTGGATTCTTGCCTACAGAGGCTGCTTCAATTGGTATTATTGGAGGAGCTGATGGTCCTACTGCTATCTTCCTAACATCTAAATTAGCACCACATTTATTGGGTGCAGTAGCCATTTCGGCTTACTCATACATGGCTTTAATTCCTATTTTACAGCCTCCTTTTATGAGATTGCTTACTACTCAAAAAGAGAGAGTAATCAAAATGAAAGCTCCAAGAGTAGTATCACAAACCGAGAAAATTATTTTCCCAATAGTAGGTTTATTACTTACAACGTTCTTAGTTCCATCTGGTCTTCCTCTGTTGGGTATGTTGTTCTTTGGTAACCTACTTAGAGAGTCGGGTGTTACACGTCGTTTGGCAGAAACTGCCCGTGGACCAATGATTGATATTGTAACTATTCTTTTAGGCCTTATGGTTGGTGTATC
>JAAYFB010000064.1 GCA_012728465.1 Proteiniphilum sp.
CGCCTCATCTTCTTCAACATATCATCGCTAACATGTTGAAGTGCTATATCTAGATATTTACAAACGTTATCACGCTCTCTCATCACCCTAAGAAGATCCATTGGAAAATTCAAAGGGTATGCATAATGCAGTCTAATCCAATTTACTCCCTCGATATCTGACACTCGCTCTATCAGCTCAGGAAGTTTCATAGACTTATATTTATCTAATCCATAGTATGTCAAATCTTGTGCTATAAATTGAAACTCTTTTACTCCTTTTGCTACCAATAATGTTACCTCTTCAACAATATCTTCAATAGAACGAGATATATGCTTACCCGTCATTATAGGTATGGAGCAATACGAGCACGTTCTATCACATCCTTCAGATATTTTTATATATGCATAATGAGGTGGAGTAGATAAAGATCTATCGAACTCTAGGTCTTTATAATATGATTTTCCGAGATCTGTTACAATACCACGCCAATCAAATTTTCCATAAAATGCATCTACTTCGGGAATTTCTTGTCTCAACTCATCTACATATCGTTGCGACAAGCATCCCATCACATATAGTTTCTTTAATTTATTTTCCTTTTTTGCTTCCACAAAATCTAGAATCATATTAATTGACTCCTCTTTTGCGTCTCCAATAAAGCCACACGTATTTATTACAGCAATTTCTCCGTCTGGATTTTTGGGATCGTGTTCGACGGTATATCCATTTGCCACAAATTGTCTCATCAACAGTTCCGAATCTACTAAATTCTTCGAACACCCTAATGTGATTACGTCTATTTTGTTTCTTTTCATTTTCTTCTAAGTTTCTATATGTAATTATCAGAGTGTAATGATAAATGTACATAGGTATTAACATTTATTCTCTACTCAATAAAATAGTCCACATGATAATACTAAAAAATTATCATGATGAGCTTAAAATATGAGAGAGCCTAGTTATAACTATTCCTATTCTCCTCCAAATAGAGAGTCAACGAACTCTTTTCTACGAAAGACTTGCAAATCATCTATTCCCTCTCCTAATCCTATATATTTTACTGGTATTTTAAATTGATCAGATATTCCTATTACTACACCACCTTTAGCGGTACCATCTAGCTTTGTAATTGCCAAAGCAGTAACCTCCGTTGCAGCTGTGAAATGCTTAGCTTGTTCGAAGGCGTTCTGTCCTGTAGAGCCATCTAGAATTAATAAAACCTCATTTGGGGTATCAGGTATAACTTTGCTCATCACATTTTTTATCTTAGTAAGCTCGTTCATTAGACTAACTTTATTATGAAGACGTCCAGCAGTATCAATAATTACGACATCTGCATTATTGGCCTTAGCAGAGCTTAAAGTATCAAATGCAACAGAGGCTGGATCGGCTCCCATTTTTTGCTTGATAACTGGCACTCCTACTCTATCACCCCATATATCTAATTGTTCTACAGCTGCGGCTCTAAATGTATCTGCTGCCCCTAAATATACAGACAAACCCTTTTCTTTGAATTGATGAGCTAACTTACCTATCGTGGTGGTCTTTCCCACTCCATTAACACCTACAACCATTATAACATATGGCTTTTTATCTTCAGGAACTGAGAATTCTACTATATCATCAGAATTATTCTCTGTAAGAAGACTTGCTATCTCTTCTCGAAGTATCGATGTTAGCTCATTAGTGCCTACATACTTATCGCGAGCAACACGCTCTTCTATCCTCTCTATTATTTTTAATGTTGTATCTACTCCAACATCTGATGTTACCAATACTTCTTCAAGTTCATCAAGCACATCATCATCAACTCTTGATTTACCAGCTACAGCACGTGTAAGTTTAGAGAAAATATTGGATTTGGTTTTTTCCAAACCTTGATCAAGTGTATCTTTTTTCTTTTTTGAGAAAATATTAAATAAAGCCATAGTGTTATATTAAAATTCAGTTATCTAGTTTAAATGTGATTATAAATAAAATTTACTTCATTGTACAAATCTACAAAATAGTACATAAAAAAACTTCTCTACAATTACTTGCAGAGAAGTTTTACATATCTTTAACCATCTTATTTCTTAAAGAAATCCTGAACTTTATCATTCAATACCATTTCTTCTACAAAGTTATAAGCACCTGTTTTCTCAGACTTCACCATTTTAATAACTTTAGTGTGGCTACGTCCTGTAGTTGTTGTTTTATCGCGAAAACCTGCGACTGCTTTTTTTGCCATAATTTAATCCTTTTATCTAATTTCTTTATGAACGGTCATTTTCTTCAGAATTGGATTGTATTTTTTCAACTCCAATCTCTGTGTAGTATTCTTTTTGTTCTTAGTACTTATATATCTTGAAGTACCGGGCATTCCGCTTTCTTTGTGTTCAGTACATTCTAAAATAATCTGAACTCTATTACCTTTCGCTTTTTTTGACATAACTGATTCCTCCTAAAATATTATGCGTTTAAATACCCTTTTCCTGCTGCAGTTTTCAATGCTGCATCTAATCCAACCTTATTAATAGTGCGTAATCCTGCTGCCGACACATTTAGGCTAATCCAGACATCTTCTTCAACCCAGAAGAATTTCTTTCTAAACAGATTAACGTTGAATTTTCTTTTCGTTTTTCTGTTAGAGTGAGAGACATTGTTTCCAACCATTGCTCTCTTTCCTGTTATTTGACAAATTTTAGACATTGCTATATTGTATTATATTGATTTTCTCTTCAAGACATGATGGAATATCTCCACAAATCAGGGCGCAAAATTAGCTATAATATTTATAACATGCAAGTATATAGCCAATAAAATAAGCCACCTCTATTTATTTTTTACTAATTCAAGGAAAAAATTTGACTCAAGTCACTGTACAACTCGTTTAGAAAGTATAGTGTACTCCTCTGTGTATTTACTCTAAACTCTTTTTCAGATTGAGGTGAAGATGAGATAGCACTTGGAGTAATGGTATCCTCAGCCGTAAATGTTTTAGGGAATATAGAAGACCCTTTTGATTGAGAATTTTGATAATTAATATCTCTAACTACCAAGGAAAGCCCTGCATTAGTTACAGAGGCATCAAAACGATAATTCATTACCACCTTTTCACGAACTCCATTACTATTTTGAGGCAATAACAACTCTATTTTTGAACTAACAGTTATGGATTTATTTTTATCATCGAATCTAATTCCAGAAAGTAAAGGGTTTCCAGTATAGTTATCCTTACCCCACTTATATAATAATGAGTAACGTTGATCAATAGATAAACCCTGATCTATATGAACAAACTGCTGAAACACTACCTTTCCATTAACAACAGTTACATCAGAAAAAACTGATTGTCCATTGACTGATAGAAGAAAAAACGACAATATTAGTGTAAAATATATTTTTTTCATCATTCTTATTTTTATAGTTCCCCTACAACTGTACGCAGGCATGTAATGTATGACTACAAAATTAGTGAAAAGTTTAATGTATAAAAACGATTCACAAAAAAACATTCAATATTATTTTATATATCATAGAAAATCTATTACTTTTGCATCTTGAAAACAAAGAGTATAATTTTTTTAGAAAATACAAATGTCAAAGAAAAAAAGTGCAGCCAAAACTGAAACAGGTTTTGAAAATATTGAAGAAGTATTATCTGCGTCAGAGCATTTCATTGAAAAAAACCAGAAGAAAATACTAATATCATTGTTAGCAATAATAGTGTTAGTAGGAGGAGTTATTGCTTATAACTATCTTTATAAGTACCCTAGAAGCGAAAATGCTATTACAGCATTATACAAAGGCGAAAGATATTTCCAAAACCAAGAAGATTCAATCGCTATATTTGGTAATGGCAACGACTACTTAGGATTTGAATCAATAACAAAAGAGTTTCATGGAACAAAAGCAGCCGATTTAGCACACGCATATGCTGGAATTTGCTATAGCAGACTAGGAGACAATGAAAACGCTCTAAAACATCTAAACAAGTTTAAAGGAGGTGACATTCTAATCACTCCTGCTATTTTAGGTGCTGTTGGTGACATATATATTAATATGGGAAATACAGATAAGGCTATATCAACGTTCAACGACGCTGCTAAAAAAGCTAATGACAATCTACTTAGCCCTATATTCTATAATAAAGCAGGAATGGCTTACCTAAGTGCTAAAAACTTCAGCAAAGCTATAGAGACTTTCCAAATGATTAAGGACAAATATATTAATACTCCACAAGCTCAAGAGGCGGACAAGTACATTGAGGCAGCAAAACTTCAACAGAAAGGAGAGTAATATGTCAACAAAGAATCAAAACTTATCTGCATATGATGCATCTACTGTACCTAATGCGGATGGTTTTAAAGTAGGTATCATTGTATCAGAGTGGAACTACTCCATTACTGGTAGCCTATTAGATGGTGCAAAGAAAACTCTTATCAAACATGGAGTAAAGGAAAGTGACATCACTATTGAACATGTACCTGGCACATTTGAACTTACATACGGAGCAAAGAAGCTTGCACAAACAAATAATTTTGATAGTATAATTACTATTGGATGTGTAATCCAAGGAGAAACTCCTCATTTCACATTTGTATGCGAGGGCGTTACACAAGGGATTACAACACTTAATTTAGAATATAATACTCCAGTAATTTTTGGGGTGCTAACTACCGATACAATGGAGCAAGCACAAAATCGTTCTGGAGGAAAATATGGAAATAAAGGAGACGAAGCAGCGATTACCGCTCTAAAGATGATTGCTCTAAATAAAAAGTATAAATAGTTTACACTATTACACTGTGTAAAAGGGCAGTTACCAGAGTGGACAAATGGGGCTGACTGTAACTCAGCTGGCTACGCCTTCGGTGGTTCGAATCCATCACTGCCCACCACTTTACCATAAAGTTATTATAATAAAATTATTGCGGAAGTAGCTCAGTTGATAGAGCATTAGCCTTCCAAGCTGAGGGTCGAGGGTTTGAGCCCCGTCTTCCGCTCTAATTAAAAGCACTCGTAATTCTATTTTACGAGTGCTTTTTTTATCTATTACTATGTTTAGTCACAATCTTTGTCATAACTCATATCATCTTATTGCCCATTTCAAATATCCTTTCTTAAATAAAATATTGTTTATTTGATATTAAATCAAAAAAGTATATCTTTGCTTATTGAATACATTATAAAATGAAGAAGAATATAGCAATGTTTATGACAGTTGTGGCCAACATATTATTGTTGGTGCATGTAGTCGTGCCTCATCATTCTGCTTCACATCAAATAGATTTTTGCAATGTTTCGGTACATAAGATGTCAAGTAAAACAAAGCAATGTCCTCATACCGACAATCATGGAATTTCACAAAACGGTGATAAGGAGACTAGTCGCAATTTGGCAATAGAAGATTGTCATCTTGATAAAATTCACGTTAGAATAAACGAACAAAACGACAACATTAATACTAGTATATATAGTTTTAAGATAGCAGTATGCTTCATTTCAACCTCCTTTGCTAATCTTTTATCAACGCATATAGAAATCAAGGAGAAATTACTTGCTAAGTACATAGCTCCCATATACAGTTTTACACCGACTTCTACTTTCGGGCTTAGAGCACCACCATACTAATACCACACTTGTTGCTATATTAAACGAATAGCAAGCTATATTTTTGTCTTAATGGTAGATATATCAACATAATGCTAGCCGGCATGATGTTGTGTTAGGTATCACAAAATAATATGTAACTAATGAGCTGTTATTACAATAACGGATTGTACATATTAATAATATAGCCAAACATAATTTTGCAATAATCAAAAAACATAACCCTATAATATTATATTTAATGAGAATAATATATTTTTTATTGGTATTGATAATATCAGTATCAATTACATCGTGTTCGCATAAGCATGACCACGAGAACGATCACAGTCATGATGAAATACTTTCACTAACGACATATAATGAATATTTTGAAGTATTTGTTGAAGCTGACCCATTTGTAACGGGTGAAGAGAGCTCGCTAATTGCACACATAACCAAACTAGATAACTTTAAGCCACTAGATAGTGCAGAAGTTACGGTAACACTTACTGTTGGTTCAAGCAAATTTGAACACATAGCATCATCAGCTACTTCCGAAGGTGAATTTCATTTTAATCTCACTCCAAACACAATAGGAAAGGGTGAGTTATCATTTAATATTTCCACCAATGAGGGTGCATCTGTAGCAACAATTGATGATATAACAATTTATGATAATGAACACACTGCACATGAGGAAGCTCACGATGCGATACCTGAAGTAGTAAACGGAATAGCATTTACAAAAGGACAAAGCTGGAAAGTAGGTTTTGCAACAGAAGTGGTCAGGAGACAGGAATTTGGTCAAGTAATAAAAACAACTGCACAGATTCAACCATCATCTGGCGATGAGAGAATTATTACTGCCATGACCGATGGAGTTGTTATATTTCAAGATAATCAGACAGTTCCAGGTAGAGCAGTAAGTTCGGGACAGCGTCTTTTCTATATCGATGCTAGCGAAATGGCTGATAACAATTTATCGGTTAAAACTCTTGAGGCTGAAAGCGAGTACAACCGTGCAAAAATAGAGTACGAAAGAAAGGAGAAGCTTGCAAAAGATAATATTATTTCTCAAAGTGAATTATTGCAAGCAAAGACGGAATTGACAAATGCTCAAGCAAACGTTGATAATCTTAAACGCAACTTCACCTCTGGTAAACAGGCAGTAAGTTCACCTCTGTCTGGTTTTGTGACAGATGTGCTAGTACAGAATGGTGAGTTCGTGTCAGCAGGTCAACCAGTATTACGCGTTTCTCAAAACAAAGACTTATTTATTAAAGCAGAACTGCAACCAAAATATTTCAATACGCTTTCTAACATTAGCACTGCTAACATCACAATCCCAGCTATAAATCAAAGCTACTCACTGGAAGAGCTAAATGGAAAAGTATTATCTTACGGACAATCAAGCAATATGAACAACCCTCTAATTCCTGTTATGTTTCAAGTTAGCAACAGTGCAGGACTATTACCAGGAAGCTTTGTAGATATGTACATCAAAATCAAATCAAACAATCAAGAAATAAGTATTCCCAACA
>JAAYFB010000372.1 GCA_012728465.1 Proteiniphilum sp.
GTGCTATAATTTAGATACATATACTGAGCCAACTACTTTGCAACCTACGAAAGCAAATGCATATATCGGAACTATTGATACAAAGGGAGATTGGATGAAAGTAACTCTTGACATTAGTTCATTATCATTAGACTTGAAAAAAGGAGATGACTTATTTGCATTAAAAGCAGGAAAAGATGCCGCTTACGACCTCTTGGTTGACGACATCACTCTTGAATAAAAACGAAAAGCAACTTGAAAGATAAAGATATTTTGAGGTCGGGGATAACACCTCGACCTCTATTTACCTTATTATTTTATATAAACTAAATAGTTATAATCGTATGAAACAAAAACTATGGGCATTGCTCTTATCTCTTTGCATCATACCCTTAGCCTTCGCTCAAACAGCAAGTGAGGTGAGCGGTAGGATAACAGATGAGCTAACGGGGCAAGCAGTATCTGATGTAACGGTGAGGCTGTTGCACAATAATATCTCAACCACTACCAACACTGATGGCTACTTTAGTTTCAGTAATGTTGCTATTGGTGATGATGTGTTGATAATAAGTAGTGCCAGAATCTCAAATACAGAGATACCAGTAAAAATAACAACAGAAATCCTATTTGATTTAGGCACCATAACTGTAAACCAAAAGCATGGGCAAGACTTAGCACTAGTAGGTATTGTGGATGAGTCGCTACTATCAATGGACGACAACGAAGGCTTGTCTCAAGATGTAAGCCCCATGGTTATTTTCTCAAACGATATTTTTCTTAGAAATGCAGGTTTTCAGTTCTCACAATTTCGTTTTCGCACACGTGGATACGAAAGCCGATTTGAAGAACGATACATTAATGGTGTTAACTTTAATGACCAAATAAGAGGAATGTTCAACTACTCTTCTGTAGGAGCACTTAACGACATTACTCGCAATGGTGATGCTACAAACTACTTCGATCCATCGTCATATTCATTTGGATCAATAGGTGGTTCGGAAAATATAAATATGCGTGCTGGTAATTATGCTAGAGGTGGAAAACTTACATTATCGCTTACCAATCGCAACTATTATGCACGTGCTATGGCTACTTACTCTACAGGCTTGCGTGATGATGGCTGGGCAGTAACTGCATCGATAGGTTCAAGATATTCACACGAAGGACATATAGAAGGGACATTCTATAGAAACGTATCATACGCACTAGGAGTAGAAAAACAATGGGATAATGGAAGACATAGCCTCTCATTCATGACATTTGGTTCTCCCGTGGAGCGAGGACAGCAAGGCTCTTCGTATCAGGAAGTGTATGACCTTATGAACAACAACTTATATAATCCTAACTGGGGATATCAGAATGGGAAGAAAAGAAACTCGAAAGTTGTAAAGTCTTTCGATCCTACTGGTATATTATCGCATGTATGGAAAATAAACGAATTAACAACACTAACTACAGGCTTTGGTGCTCACTATAGCCGCTATGGAGGTAGTGCTCTTAACTGGTACGATGGCCCAGACCCACGTCCAGACTATTATAGATACTTGCCATCCTACTATAAGGATAGCCCTATAACGCAAGACTACTACACTTATCTTTGGAAAAACAAAGATGTATCTCAAGTAAATTGGGATAATATGTGGCAGGCAAACCACCTAAATAATCTTGAGGGTGATGGTTCTGCAATATACATGGTGGAGGAGCGTCGTAAAGACTTATTTGAGATGTCCTTAAATAGTACACTCAACACGCAGATAAGTGATAGAGTAAAACTTACAGCAGGTATTGGTTTAAAAAACTCATTGTCAAAGCAGTTTAAGACTGTTGACGACCTACTTGGTGCACAATATCTATTGGACATCGATAAGTTTGCTGAGCGAGATTTCCCAGGGAATACACAAACCGTACAGAACGACTTGCGGCGTCCTAATAGAAAAGTATATGAAGGAGATGTATTTGGATATGACTTCAGATTTAGAGTAAACAGTGCTGACATTTGGGTACAACAAGAGCACTCATATCGAACTATAGACTTTTATTATGGTGCTAAACTAAAATATACAGGGCTTGAGCGTGAAGGATTGATGCAAAATGGTAGATATCCTGACAACTCATATGGAAAAGGTAAGCGTCATGACTTTATGGACTATGGAATGAAAACTGGTTTAACTTACAAGTTTAATGGTCGCCACTTCTTGAGAGGAAATATAAGTTATCAAACTGCTGCTCCTCTTGTGGATGTAGCATATGTGTCGCCACGTATCACAGATTTTACGGCTGATAATCTGAAAAGTATGGGGGTATTTTCTGCAGACTTAAGCTATATATTTTCATTGCCATCTGTAACTGGTCGTGTGAGTGTTTTTAACACCAATTTTAACGATGATATGTTACGAGTAAGTTATTATCATGACTCGGAAAGAACATTTGTAAATCATGTTCTTTCGGGAGTAAATAAAACTCATAGAGGCATTGAGTTGGGATTGAACTATAA
>JAAYFB010000373.1 GCA_012728465.1 Proteiniphilum sp.
CAATTGACATTTTGAGTTTTTGCAATTAAAAACTGTCAATAACATTTGATATTTTGAGTGTTTTGAATTTAAAACTACCAATGTCATTTGACATTTGGGGTTGATGAATATAAATTATGAGCCAATATGGCTACTTCTGTAATTAAATTGATGAAGAAATCTTGTCAGCAAAGTGTTGTCTTGGCACCACTAAAACCTCACAGACAATTACAATATCATTTACATTTAATTCAGTCCTTTGAACCTGTATCTGCAACCATTTTTATTAAAAATTCAATTCCTAACGATAGGCAGAAGTCAGTGCATTTATATGAAATAAGTTGCTAAGCATTATAGCGTGTCAAACATGAAAGACACAGTACGAGTTCAAATCAAATATGTTAATACAGACTCATTTAACATATTTGGGACAATTATACATTATATTTGCACCATAATTTTACTAAAACATTTTACTTCCTAGATGTGAGCAAGACGTTTTATTATACTAATAGCGAAGACCATTCACTTTTTCAATTAATCAAAAAAAGAGATAAACAGGCTTTCAGCGTGGTGTACCATAAGTACCATGCGTATCTTTATGCGCTAGCATTGCGGTACCTAAAGGATACACATCTGGCCGAAGATACGGTTCAGCATGTATTTGTAAAATTATGGGAGACAGCTAAAAATATCGAAATAGAGATAAATCTGAAAAACTACCTTTACACCATGACTAAGAATTACATCCTTAATCAAATAAGAAATAACAAAGAGACTATCTCCATAAATTATGCCAATGCGCAAAAAGAAATTCGAGATGAGGATGATTTAGTTGATAGTATTGAAGAAAATGAGTTAGCCGAACTTTTAAAAAGTGGAATAGAAAGACTACCATCACAAAAAAAGGAAATATGTTCGCTAAAAATGGAAGGTAATATAAGCAATCAAGAAATTGCTGACAAAATGGGTATATCCATCAATACAGTCAAATCACACTATCAGGAAGCTATAAAGATGCTCCGAATATATTTTCAGAAGATAAACATAATGTTATTTTAAGATAAAAAAGCATCCATCAACTAATATCATTGCATTACTTATGTGTCAAGTAGGTAATAATATGCCAACAATATATAATGACTCTATCGAATAAGAAAATAATACAAGAGGTAATAGACTGTAGTTCATCAAAAGAAAACGCATGCGACGTAGTCAATTGGTTATCTTCAACTATCGAAGGACATCAAACTCTATCGGATATGATTGATCATGACGCATACGTTATAGAGGATTATATGCTGGACAACAATCCTATCGACCCTACACAATCTGCAGAACTATTAGAAAAAATAGATACACAGATCAGAAATAATCGATTCAGACTACTAACTCTACGTATAGCTGCTGTATTTTTGCCTCTGATTATAATATTAGGGTTTGGCATTTATGTAAATAACCATTTCAATATAATTGGTAAGACTACCTATACCGAAATTAATATCCCGAATGGAGAAAAAGCTCACATCATCTTTCAAGATGGTAGCGAAGCTATATTAAACTCTTCAAGCAAAATTGTTTTTCCTAAGAAGTTTGGAATCACTAAAAGAGAAATTCAACTCGAAGGTGAGGCATATTTTAAAATCGATAAAAATAAGCACAGACCATTTATTGTAAAAACTGACAAAGCAGATATTAAAGTATTAGGCACATCATTTAATGTATCTGCATACAAGGAAGACGAATTTATAAATGTAACACTTGACGAAGGTATAATCGTATTCAACACTCCAAACAATAAACATCAGCTTTCGCCAGGTCAACAGCTTATTTTTAATAAAGACAGAAATGAATCTTTTATGAGATTCTTAAAAAAGCCTGAGAACAGTTCATTGTGGATGTCTGATAAATTATTTTTTGATGATACACCACTTAGGCAGGCAATTAAAATATTGGAACGAAAATTTGATGTAAAGTTTGAAATAAAAGACAACAAAGCTGTAGATTATTCATTTACTATAATCACAGATGAACGCGACATAGACGATGTTCTCAAAGAGCTTGAAATGATAGCTCCAATAAGATTTGATCTACAAAATGATATTTATGAAATAACATTATCTTAATCTATTTTTTACAATAAATACATAATTACGATAAATATTCCACACCTCAACTAATACTTTATCTAAACTCATGGGTCTAGTAATAAAAGGATGAATACAATTGTATTTAATTCTAAACTATTAATGAAGTGTTTTTTATTGTTTAATTTTTTAATACGTAAAACAAACCATGGGGAAAATTCCATTAAAAAGGCGATTAGTAATTCTTATGTCGCTTCTTGTGCTGAGTACTACAATAAGCTCTGCACAAAAAGTGAATCTGAATTTTAGCCAAACTAGTTTAAAAACTATTCTTGAGAGTATTACTGAACAGACCAACTACACTTTGGCTTTTAGCAAAGAGGTGGTAGATCTAAATGGTGCAACAAGCATCAGAGTTACTAACACGGAGCTACCACAAGCGTTGGATCAGCTATTTGCATCGCATGACATTGGTTATGAACTGAGAGACAACAAAATTTATATTTTTAAAAAGGCCTCAGTTACCAACAACTCATTAACGCAATCACCCACACAAGAGGTAAAAATAAGTGGGAAAGTAATCGATGAAGAAGGTGAGCCCGTTATTGGTGCTAATATTCTTATTTTAGGAACTAGCACAGGTACGGTAACAGATATTGATGGCAACTTCATATTATCTGTACCTAGAAACTCAACTCTACACATCTCCTATATAGGATATATAGCTCAAGAGATACGAATAACAGATCAGAAGGAGATAAATGTACAGCTCGTACAGGATACTGAATTACTTGACGAGTTGGTAGTTGTGGGCTATGGTGTGCAAAGAAAAAGTGTTGTTACAGCTGCAATTAGTAGGGTAACAGCCGAAGAACTTAATGTAACACGTCCTTCTCGAGTAGAAGACGCACTAAAGGGTAAAGTTTCAGGAGTGCAGATTACTCAAAGTTCCGGACAACCAGGCTCTGACTCGAAAGTAAGAATTAGAGGTATTGGTACAGTAAATAATAGTAATCCACTATTTATTGTTGACGGTATGGAAGTAGGTGGTGGCATTAACTACCTTAATCCTGTAGATATAGAATCTGTAGAAATATTAAAAGATGCTGCTTCTGCAGCTATTTATGGTGCACGAGCAGCAAATGGTGTAATCCTAGTAACTACCAAAAAAGGTACTAAAGGGAAAGCAACTATCAACTACGATGTTAGCTATGGTTGGCAAAATCCATGGAAGCATAGAGAAATACTTAATGCACAAGAGTACATGATTATAATGAACGAGACACAGCTAAATGATGGAAACTTGCCTCGCTATAGTAACGAACAAATCACAGGGCCTCATACTGACACTAATTGGCAAAAGGAGACTTTTTATGCTAATGCTCCCGTACAAAACCATCAAGCAAGTGTTTCGGGCGGAAGCGACAACTTACTTTATTTTGTTTCATTCGGATATTTTGATCAAGCAGGTATTGTAGGTGGTAATTTTGACAAGTCAAACTACCGTAGGTATAGTTTACGTTCAAACTCAACTTATACAATTTTTGAAGATAAGAGCAGAAATTTCTTAAACAAAGTAACTCTAGGTGCTAATGTTGGTTACTCGAGAGACAAATCATCTGGCATTGAAACTAACTCAGAGTATGGTTCTGTATTAGGTAGTGCTCTAACATTCTCACCTCTAGTGCCTGTTTATGCAGATGATGAGACTGCAAAAGCAATCCTAAAACAATATCCTAATGCAGTAAGAGATGGTGACCGTGTTTTCTCTCTTCCACCATCAGGATTTCAAGAAATTGCAAACCCAATTGGTATGCTTCATCAACCATCTTCGGGCATTAATAACTCTGATAAATTTGTAGGTTCTTTCTGGGCTGAATTACAAATATTGCCAGAGCTACGTTTCAGATCAACTTATGGTACTGACTTAGCATTTTGGGGCTACGATTCTTATACTTTCCCCTATTTCTTAGCAACACAAGGAAAAGATCAAAAATTCAGCACTGTGCAAAGTGAAATGAATAGAGGCTTTAGATGGCAAGTCGAGAACTATCTATCATATGCAAAAACATTTGATGGTGATCATAACATTTCGGCTGTTCTTGGACAATCTGCTTCTAGATACACTCAAAGAAATTTAGGTGGTAATGATAGAGACCTACTTGAAACAGATCCTGGCAAAGCAAACATTGACTCCGCTATTGCTGATAGATTATTAGAAAGAGCATGGGGAGGAACTGGAGGTTTCAACTTTACTGGAAGTGCTTCGTACTTTGGGCGTATTGATTACAATTATGCTGAAAAATACATGTTACAAGCAACCGTTAGACGTGATGGTTCTACTAGCTTCGGCACAAACAACAAGTGGGGTGTATTTCCTTCTTTCTCATTAGGTTGGAATATGACTAATGAATCTTTTATGGAAAATCGTCCTGAAGGTTTTGATTACTTGAAGTTCCGATTCAGCTGGGGTAAGAATGGTAACGACCGCATCGGAAATTTCCTATACACTGCGCTTATGGATGGAGGACAAAACTATTACTTTGGTGGTGGATACGAAGTTAGCAACGATCCATCTAAAGTGGGAGAAATTGGCGGGTCAATGCAATATGGTAGCTCTCCAGGATATATACCTAATCCTAATGTAAAATGGGAAGAGTCAATACAAACCGATATAGGTCTTGAAGCTCGCTTCCTTAATCATAGACTTACTGTTGGATTTGACTATTTTATAAAGAAAACAAAAGATATGCTTATGTACCAACCTATTCCATCTTATGTTGGTCTAGCTGCACCTATAGCAAACGTAGGTGATATGGAAAACAGAGGTATAGAAATAGAACTTGGATGGAAACATTCTATTGGCGAATTTAATTATTTTGTTGCAGCTAATGCCTCATATCTGAAAAACAAGCTTATAAATTTAGGAAACGAGACTGGCGAAGATATTTATGAAAGTGCTGGAGCATCAGGAGTTGGAAGTTATGTGAAGGGTATGAATGGAGAGGTCTTCCCATACTTCTACGGATTTAAAACTAATGGCTTGTTTCAAAATCAAGAACAAGTAAATAATTATGTGAATGATAAAGGCGAAAAGCTACAATCAGCAGCACAACCAGGTGATGTTAGATTTGTTGATTTGAATGGAGATGGCGTAATAAATGATGATGACAAAACTAAAATAGGAAAAGGAGCTCCCGATTGGACATATGGTATTACTTTAGGTGCAGA
>JAAYFB010000374.1 GCA_012728465.1 Proteiniphilum sp.
GCCTATTGGAGCAAATACAAGATACTGCCCCTGTAAGATCTGAAATATATGAAAACTTTGCTAAGCCAGTAATAAAGGCGCTCGACAAAATGAACATTGAGTATGAGATGCGAGCACGTGTCAAATCAATATATTCAATATGGAAAAAAATGGAGGCAAAGAACATTGAATTAAGTGAGATTTACGATTTCTTTGCCGTAAGAATTATATTTGAGGTATATCCAGGCATGGACGAAAAGAAACAATGCTGGGATATATACTCCGCCATAACTGATATCTATAAACTACGACCTGATAGAATACGCGATTGGGTTAGTCACCCCAAGGCTAATGGATATCAAGCCCTTCATCTAACTGTGATGGGACCCAATGGTAGATGGATAGAAATACAAATCCGAAGCCGTAGAATGGATGATATTGCAGAGAAGGGATTTGCGGCACATTGGAAATACAAAGAGAACAAAGTAGAAGAGGATAATGAGCTAGAGAAATGGCTTAAAACTGTTCAAGAGATATTGGCAAACCCCAATCCTAATGCTATTGACTTTCTTGATACCGTTAAGATGAATTTATTTGCTTCAGAGATATTTGTATTTACACCGAGAGGTGAAATAAAAACTCTACCACAAGGTGCTACTGCTCTTGACTTTGCTTATACCATTCATACACGTGTGGGCGACCATTGTCTTGGAGCTAAAATTAATCATACACTTGTGCCATTAAGCGAAAAGCTAAAAAGTGGTGACCAAATAGAAATACTAACTTCACAAACACAACAACCAAAACCTGAATGGCTAAACTTTGTAACCACAGCTAAGGCTAGAACAAAAATAGAATCTTCATTGAGGCGACAACGTAGAGCCATAACTGCAAACGGAGAAGAAATGCTCAAGAAGCTTATGGGAGGCGATTCGGAGGTTGATAATGATACATACAATAAAATATTAAACTACTTCAATATAGAAAGACGTGAAGATTTGCATTATGCAATTGGTAATGGCGAAATAGAATTGCCTGAATCGAAAGAAATATTTCTGAAACAAAAGGAGCTGCATCCCAAACAGGATAATCTTTTTATGCGTTATATGAAGCAGGCAATGGGTGTTATTAAAAAAGCTCCTCACGATGATAGTAATCTTGACAAGGTGTCTATTGATAAAGATAATCAGGAGGTGAAAGGGGCTACTGTAGATGTAAAGAAAAAATATGTGCTCGCTGAGGAGGCTTTTAAAAAGAATTTTATTGTAGCCAGTTGTTGTAGTCCATTGCCAGGAGATGATGTGTTTGGATTTGTAACAGACACCAATGAAGTAGAAGTTCACAAACGCTCTTGTGCTACGGGTATCAAGCTAAAGTCTAGCTTTGGTGGCCGAATTGTTGAGGTAGAGTGGGGCGACTATAAGCAATATTCATTCTTAGCTGCTATAGCTTTCACTGGTATAGATCGTATGGGTATATTGAGTAACATATTATCAAAGTTGTCTGAGGATGTTGTTCTAAATATTCAAAGTGTAAATGTTTCGTCAAAAGATGGAATATTTGAGGGCGTGATTCATGTATTAATTCATAGTGTGGATGATGTAAGCTTATTGAGCAATAAGATAGCAAAAGTGGACGGTATTTCTACCGTCCACCGAGCTTTAGTTTAAATAATAAAATTTATAAGCTAAATTATCTTCTCTTTTTTGAACCAAGTAATTTGCTTGTTAATTTTTTAGCAGCAAATGCATACACTGTTGGTTTGGCTATCTTCCATACTATTCTGCCCATTAATGGCATGTTAGATAATGCAAAGTTGAACCAATAACCACTTCTCTTTAGATTTGACATCGGCATAAGAGGCGATGGTGAACTATGAGTTATATTGTCCATCGTTTCTGCAAATTTGGTTTTTACACTCGATGTAAGTCCTTTGGTCAAAAGTGTACCCCAATTGTCTGCTAAATACTGCAACTGATAGGACAGTCGTTGCTCGGAAATAGCTCTCTGTTCTCTAGCTACTTTTTTAGCTAGATGCAACTCATTCAGTGGAGATAGTCTTTGCGTTCTCATTAGCTTTTTGTTTTATAAATAATTTCTTCATCTTCGTTTCGCATCAAAAATTTAACTATAGAGTTAGTTATATAACTCTTGATTGGTTTTTTGACGATCAACAAAACTATAGCCATAAAAACAACTCCCAATGTTGCAATACCAAAGCCCTCCCAATAACTATCCAAAACGTGTCCCAGATAAAATCCGAGTGTAATAAAGGCTAAAGTAATTATTAGATATAGTAAGCCAAACAACAGAAGATAGATGCTAGTAGTTGCCGTAGCTTTACTTGCTTTTTCAAATGTTTCTAGCTTTGCTATTTCAATATTGCTCTTTACGAATGAAGATATGTCGCTCTTCATATCCTCGAATAGGCTGGTTACCGTTTTTTCATCCATTTAAAAAAATAATTAATGGTTAGGATTCTATTTAATTGCTTGCTAGCTCTTTTTTAGCTATTTCTGCAATATCATCTATATCTTCTTTAAGATAATTTACTTCGCTCTTTCCTTTGTAGATAGCTGATTTTACGTTTGCACGCACTTTATCTGCCAATACGTTAGCTTGGTCTAGCCACTCTTCTTTGTGGTCGCTTCCCATAATGTAACCTACTGCTGCTCCTAGAGCGATACCAATTCCTAAACCTAGTAATAATTTTGCTTCCGATTTCATAATTCTTTTTGTATTAATGGTTATTAACTCGATTAATTATATTGTGTTGTATAAAACTTCCCTCGTACTATAAAACATCAAGTTTAACAGATTGTTCAAATATCTTTTGTCAAAGTACATTACTCAAAAGATATTTTTGAATCTTGACACATTGTTACTATTCAATAGCTTCACCAAGCAATGAAGTTGTAGTGTAGCTATCTATTCTGACTTTTACGAATTGACCAATCTTATGGTTCTTTTTGTCAAAGATAACAACTTTATTTTGTTCTGTCCTACCAAAATATTGTTCTCGTGATTTTTTTGAAAATCCTTCAACTAATATTTCGAACACTTTGCCCACTTCTTTACTATTGTTTTCTCTTGAAAGCTCTAGCTGTAAATCAATTATCTCTTGTAGTCGGCGCGACTTCACTTCTTCTGGAATGTCGTCTTCCATTCTTTTTGAGGCATAAGTGCCTGGACGCTCCGAATATTTGAACATAAATGCTGAGTCGAAGCCTACCTCTCTCATCAATGATAAGGTTTCTTGGTGATCTTCTTCTGTTTCACTATGAAAACCACACATAATGTCTGTAGAAAGTCCACAGCCGGGGATTATACGTTTAATTGCTTCAATGCGTTCTAGATACCACTCACGATCATATCTTCTGTTCATTAGCTTTAGCATTCTCGAGCTGCCAGATTGCACGGGTAAGTGTATGAAATTTGCTAAATTATCATATTTAGCAATTGTTTCAAGTGTCTCGTCATTCATATCCCATGGATGAGAGGTGGTAAATCTTATTCGCATTTTGGGAGCTTCTTCTGCTACCATAGCTAGCAAGGCCGAAAAATCAATATTATTATCACCATCCACATATTTGTATGAATTTACATTCTGACCTAGTAGAGTAGCTTCTCGATAACCCTTGTCACGCAGATCTCGAATTTCATTTAGTATGCTTTCTGGCTCTCGACTTCGCTCACGTCCTCTAGTGAATGGAACGATACAATAGTGGCAAAACTTGTCGCAACCACGAGTGATGGAGACAAAGCCAGAAATATTAGCTCCCCCCATTTTTACAGGAATAACATCTTTGTATGTTTCTGTCTTAGAAAGCTCTACATTCATAACTTTTTCACCACTTTCGGCAGCACCAATAAGGCTAGGTAGGTCAAGATAAGCATCAGGACCTACGACTACATCCACGTTGTGTTTCTTTATAAGATCAGATTGTACCCTCTCGGCCATGCATCCTAATACGCCAACGATAAGGTTTTTATTATTTTTACGCTTCAATGCATTAAAATAATCCAGACGTTGTAAAACTTTTTGTTCTGCATTATCTCGAATCGAACAAGTGTTTACAAATATAGCATCAGCATCTTTGTCATTATCAGTTAGTGTGTATCCATCCATCTCCATTATAGCTGCTACTACCTCAGAGTCTGCCACATTCATTTGGCAACCATACGTTTCTATAAATAACTTTTTGTCTTTTGTATCTAATTGTTCTGCACTCATTTTTTTACTAAATTATTAATGCTGTGATTTAAATAAATTAAAACTCTATATTTTGATTATCTACATCGATATTGAACAAGATTATTAAAAACCAGCCCATCTAAGAATTAAAATTAGTTCATTATAAACTATTAATTCCGAAAAGCTTGTAAATAATGAATTATTGTTCTAATTTTGTATTGAACGAAAAAATAAAAATTTTTTCATAGTTAAGGTTTTGGTTAAACAAATAAGGGTGGCTGTGAAGTTACCCTTATTTTTTATGTATATCCCTTTCCCAGTTCATGAAAAATGATTATTTTTGTCGTACTACAAAATTAATCAAATTATGGAACTTAGCGACGTTGTTTATTTAATACTCATGGGGGCCTTTGTAGTTTTTGGGATTTTTAATGATTCTAAAAAGAAAAAGAAGGCAATAGATACAAGTACAAAGCCTCTTAACGATGATGCAAAAGATATGCGTGATGTATTTCGCGATCTTTTAGAACGTACTGAACGAAAGAACCCACCACCTGTTCCTAAAAAAAACTCCACAAAACGAAAGGAACCATCAAGAGAAAAAAGATTTAAACAAAGTAGTGATCCAATGCATGGCTTTGAGTCTTCAATGGGCTTGGTTACTGATTTCACTAAGGAGTCATCTCTTAAGGGATATGACTTTGTAGATGAAGGTAGCATGAAGGTATTGGAAATAAACAACGAGATTGGATATCAGCATCCAATTTTAGAGAATCTTGTAGAAGGAGACAGACAGTCGGAGTTTAAGAAAGCTATAATATATAGTGAGATTATTAATCGCAAATATTGAAATAATAACAATAAAATTACAAATAAAAAATTTATGGGTCTTAATTATGTAACAGCTAAAGAAGCTGCAGCACTTATCAATAATGATGATAATGTAGGGTTTAGTGGTTTTACACATGCGGGGTGTCCTAAAGTAGTTCCTCTTGAACTAGCAAACCGCGCCAGAGAAGAACACGCCAAGGGTAATCCTTTCAAGGTAGGCGTATTTACAGGTGCATCAACTGGTGATGCTATAGATGGTAATCTGGCTAGAGCTAATGCGGTGAAATTCCGTACTCCATATCAAACAAATAAAGATATGCGTAACGCAGTTAATGCTGTGGATCACGAAGCGGTACCTTATTTTGATATGCACCTTTCGCAAGTAGCACAGGAAATTAGATATGGTTTCTTGGGAGGTGTTGACGTAGCAATAGTTGAAGCATGCGAGGTAACAGAGTCAGGTGAGATTATTCCTACTAGTGGTGTAGGTATTATGCCTACGATTTGTAGATTAGCTAAAAAGGTAATCGTAGAGCTTAATGACAAGGTTCCAACTGCTATGCGTGGAATTCATGACTTATATGAATTGCAAGATCCTCCAAAACGACGCCATATCAATATATTTGAGGTTCAGAATAGAATTGGACTAGAATATGTAAAAGTAGATCCTTCAAAAATATACGTGGTAAAAACAAGCCAAGAAAACGAAGGTGGTGGTTTTGCTCCAGTTGATGAAATTACTTCGAAGATTGGTGAAAATGTATCAAACTTTTTCGTTGGTGAGCTTGCTAAAGGTAATATTCCTGCAAACTTTCTACCAATTCAATCAGGAGTGGGTAACATTGCAAACGCAGTGTTGGCAGCAATGGCTGAGAATACTAATATTCCTAGATTTGAAGTATATACTGAAGTAATTCAAGATGCTGTTCTTGATATGATGCAAAAAGGAAAAATTTCTTTTGCAAGTGGTAGCTCACTTACGTTGAGTAACGAGGCCATGCAAAGATTTTATAGAGATATCGACTTTTTCAAAAACAAGTTAGTTCTTCGCCCTACTGAGATTTCTAACAATCCTGGTCTAGTACGAAGATTGGGTGTTATAGGAATTAATACAGCACTTGAAGCCGATATATTTGGTAACATCAACTCAACACACGTGATGGGTAATATGATGATGAACGGCATTGGTGGATCAGGGGATTTTACTAGAAGTGCTTATATTTCAGTTTTCCTTACTCCCTCAGTAGCTAAGAACGGTATGATTAGCTGTATCGTGCCGAAAGTAACACACGAAGATCATAGTGAGCATTCAGTGAAGGTGATTGTGTCTGAATGGGGTGTAGCTGACTTGCGTGGCAAAGGTACTTACGAGCGTGCTAGAGAGATAATCGATAAATGTGCACACCCAGATTACCGCCCTCTATTGCACGATTATTTGAGTCTTACTAAAAAAGGACATACTCCTCAAAACCTTTATGCTTGTTACGACTTACACAAAGCTTTCCTAGAGACAGGAGATATGAGAAATGCAGATTTTTCGAAACACAAAAAGTAGTAAATAGCATTTTCTTTATTCTTTAAATATACACAGGTGTTGCCAATGGTAGCATCTGTGTTTTTTGTATTAGTATTATTGCCAATCCTAGCCATATTATACTATTGAAAAATGCAGTTGAAGAACAAAATTGTGGGAGTTCATAACTTATTTCTAAAAATAGTCGATGCACAATGTTTATGTTATCTGCTGTGAGGAGTAATAATAATTAATGAATGACAGATTATAGTAATTTGTTTATATTATTAGAAATGGTTTTGTGTATCTCCTTGTTTGATGTGATTAGTTCTAGGTTATGCATCACGATTATTTTCTAAACATGTCTATCACAACACTTATGAAGATGTAATCTTCATTTAGCGAAGGAAGGTGACAACTATTTTTTATTTTAAGGGGCTTATCTTCTCCAAAAGCTAGGTGAAAGAAGCGATAGTACAGTAAATACTTCCAGTCTGCCCACTATCATAAGAATGCTAAGATAGTGTTTTGTGAAATTATTAAGATAAGTATAATTTACTGATGGTCCATAATCACCAAGTCCAAATCCATAACTGCTCATAATCGATATAGAAGTACCTATAGATTCATCAAAAGTGAGTCCATTAAGGCTGAGAACAATTGAACTAAAACCTATTATACTCAAATAAAGGAATACAAATGCTAGAACTTTTTCGATAATTGTGTTGGAGTAAACTTGGTTGTTTATTTTTACAACATATAAAGCTTGAGGGTGCACCTGGCGTTGTAGGGCTACTTTGGTATTTCGGACTAATATGATTAATCTTGATATTTTCATTCCACCTGATGTAGAGCCCTCACTACCACAAAAAAGAATAAGTCCTAATATAATAAACCAGTAAAATTGCCCCCATTGTAGGATGTTTGTAGTTGCAAATCCTGTGGACGATACGGCTGATACTACTTGGAAAAGAACAGTTCTTACTGTTTTTTCTATTGATGGTGTTTTGAAATTTCCTAAATATAATGATGCAATCATTATTGCCGAGGCGACAATAATGATTGAAGCGTACCATTTAAACTCGTCATCTTTAAATATTTGTCCTGAGAAGTGTCTAAATAGTTGAAACAATAGTAAAAATCTAACTCCTCCTGAAAACATCAAGAATATTATTACATATTCAGTGTATGCTGATTGAAAGTGGGCTATACTATCTTGTTTGGTTGAAAATCCTCCTGTAGATAGACTAGTTAGTGAATGGCAAGCGGCATCAAAAGCATCCATCGGTCCTGCCCATAAAAGTAAAAATCCAACTACTGTGAATGCAAGATATGTTATAGACATATTCCTAGTTGAATCGGTTATTCGCATTTTAAATTGGTCTTTAGATACTCCTGTTGCCTCTGCATTGTAGAAGTGTATTGCACTTCCTCCAAAAAGAGGGAGTATAGACATCACGAATATTATTATTCCTATTCCTCCAATCCATTGGGTTAGACTGCGCCAAAAGTGTAGAGATTTGGGAAAGGCCTCAATATTAATTAGTGTTGAGCTTCCTGTTGTGGTAAAACCACTAACACTTTCAAAAAAAGCATCCGTATATGAGGGTATTGCTTCACTAATTAGATAAGGTAATGAGCCAAATAGGGCCATTGATAACCATGCAAATGTGACAGTAAAAAAGGCTTCTCTTCGTGAGATACGTTTATCTGAATTCTTATTTCTACCTAATAGTATTAGTAATGAACCGATGGATATGGTTATTAGCGATGAAATATATAAACTATGCGATGCAGACTCATTATATATTTCACCCACTAAAGCTGAAATCAACATGAAAATTGATTCTATTACGAGTATGAAACCAATACTGTTTAGTACAAATTGATAATTAAAATATCTCATCACTTATATTAAGGCTATTAAAGATACTTGTACCTTATTCCTTATCTAATTAAAGTAGCTTTCTATTGATTTTAATGATTTGTTCTTGAAGAATACCATAACTTGGTCGTCTGCCATTATTTGTGTATCACCATATATTAGCATTGGATGTCCATCTCTGATTAATGCACCTAATGTTATATCTGAGGATAACTTCAAGTCTTTGATTAACTTCTTTGTTACTTTAGAGTTAGGTTTTGCTATAATTTCTCCTACGTTGGCATTGGCAAAGGTTAGGCTTTTTATATTTGAAGCATCTGCCATTAGCAAAAGCTCATATA
>JAAYFB010000375.1 GCA_012728465.1 Proteiniphilum sp.
CACTTTGACCATTCACAACTTGTTTAGATGAATAACATGTCACTTTTCGCCTATTTACACTGCAATATTAACATCAAACATATTGATAATTAGGATTATATGTTTTTGAAAATGTTTTGCGAAAATCATTTACAGACATTAACATTGAGTGACTATAAACATCAGTTGAAATATTGATTTTGGACTCAAAATGCTTTCAAATATATTTGTCATTAATCATATAGGCATATGCTTTGTGCCAAAAATGCAGTCAGCAACTAATAATATTCATCCCAAACTAATGGAAAACCTCTACTTAACTCAAAATCCACCTTCATAACAATGTAATACAAATTCCATTTCATATCTTTGCACCTCTATATAACTATAACATGATGCAGAAAATTGAGCAACAAATACAACTCTACGAAAAATTATCTAACCCCTATAAAGATATCTACAGAGCATTTGCCGTAAAAACCACTTTTAATGGATATACGGACCTAAGTAGCATATTAAGCGATAAAAAGAAATATTCGAATAAAGCAATAAATGACACAATTGCTGAGGCACTGGAAGCTGGAATAATCACACACAATAGTGATCATTCAATGTTTAGATCTTTAAAGTATGTTGTCACTTATCCATTTTTGGCATATGTGTTGACTAAACTTACAATGCGCGAGAAAAAAGAAGTGCTTCTTCAGGATAGGTATTTTAGTTTCTATAGCTCATTTGATAAAATAAACCCTAAGAATGTAACTTATTTACTATGCAATATCTTGTATGACAACCTCGATACTACTGGATACAGAGATACTAATATATTAGACAACTATAATATATTGAGACAATTGAATATATTACATTATCCAGAATATGTAGCGAACTTGAATAAGCTTAGTGTAAGATTTTTACACTCCGTTTTTCAATCAGAGATTGAAAGATGTATTTTCAATATCTATCCATTATCTCATATAGATGACATATACAACATATTGAAATCGAATGTAGATGAAATAAAGTTAGTTGACTTTGATTATTTACTTCGCATTAATACTTACATCTTGAAAGGAAGGCTTGCGGAGGCTGTTGAATTAATTCTTAAAGAAGGAGAGGATGATTTTGAGACTTTTGCAATGCTCAGCTTCTTAAATGGCAACATTAGCGAGGCTACAAAGCTATTTGATAAGCAAATACGAGCCTATAAAGATGAATATGCAGAGAGGGGCATCATGATGATTCCAGATTATAGATATAATTTCTTCTACTTTGCTTTTATACTTTCGTTGCCAAGCAGCAAAGCGGTGCCACGAGCAAAGAAAATATTAGATAGCTTTGAAAAAACTAATTACTATGGATTCTTTGACGAACACCTAAAGTACATCCTCAAAGATACAATTGGAATAAAGGAGAATAATGCTGTCTATATTAAAGATATTTTCCGTCAAGGACTGATGGACACCAAGGTTAAAGCTCTTTACAACGTAGCTTTTGCATATATGGCTAAAATACAGCCAGATGAATCGATGCGAGAACGGATTTTTGAAATAATTGTAGAAGCATACAACAATGAACATTACCTAATTGCTTATGAAGCATCATACGCTATGGCGCAATGGTTTGAAGATGATAATTATGTAAAGATGTTCGAGTTGATAGAGTCTAAAATGAGCTACAAACCATTCTTATCATTCATACTAAGAGTAGAAGATTGGGAGAAGTCTCTTGATCTGATGGTAGGCGCTTTGGGCGGAATAAAGAAAGGAAAATCGGACAGCAAACAAAGTGCCAATAAGCAAAGGATAATATATACATTTAATCCATACAACCATAGGTTTAGACCAATGCTTCAAACCAAAGGAGCGAATGGCAAATGGAGCAAAGGCAGAAATGTATCCATAAAGTCATTTCAAGAAGGCACTGCAAAAGGAATGACAGACAAAGACTTGCGTATCTCTAAATATGTTAGAACATACAGAGCAGGTGGAACTGATATGTACGAGTTGTCGGCACTTGTAGCTGTGGAGCTCATTGGACACCCACTTGTGTTTATGGACGATAACATTGAAATACCTATAGAGCTGATTGCTGCAGACCTGATAATAAAAGTAGAGAAAAAGAAAAATGGATACACACTCAAATCTGAGATAACAGACTATAATAGTGAACTAATAATAGAAAAAGAGACAAACACGCGATACAAAGTATATGTGATTGACAGTAAGATACGAGAATTACTTAGGATTTTGACTACAAACAAAACAGTAATTCCCGAACAAGGGACTGAAAAGCTAACACTTCTTTTGGGTGAAATAAGCAAGTACGCCGTTGTTCAATCCGACCTTATTGCATCGCCAGAAGGAGGAGGAATAAGTGCAAAAGAAATGGATAGCGATAGCAGAATAAGAATTCAGTTGCTACCAATTGGAGATGGGCTTAAAGCCGAACTATTTGTAAAGCCATTTGACAAAGCTCCACCATATGCAAAACCATCAATAGGTGGAAAAGTCCTTTTTGCTAATATCGATGGTGAACAACTACAAGTAACGCGAAATTTTGACACAGAACGAGAAAACTATTACACTATTTTAGAAAACATACAAAGCTTAAATGGTGTAGATACTAGCGAAGACTTAATATCATTCGAAAACCCATTAGACTCACTATTCCTACTCGATGTGATATCCGAACATCAAGACATTAGCGTAGTAGAATGGCCCGAAGGCGAAAGCTATAAAGTAACATCAAGAGCAGACTTTAGCAATCTGAAGATGAGAATAAAGTCTAAAACAAATTGGTTTGAGCTTGATGGCGAACTTGTGATAGATAACGACACCGTAATATCTATGCAACAGCTTTTGGGATTGATGACAAAGAGTCATGACAGATTTATAGAACTAAATAAAGGCGAATTTATAGCCCTATCTGAGGAATTGAGAAAGAGACTTGCAGAACTTAGCTCATATGCCGACAATAGCAAGAGTGGCGTCAAAATCAACAAATATGCTACCCTAGCCCTTGATGGATTCTTCGATAATCTAGAAGGACTTAAAGCAGACAAATCATGGAAAGAATTTCGCAAGCAGATAGGCTCTAAAACAGCAATTGATACTGAGATACCCCCTACCCTTCATGCCGACTTACGTCCTTATCAGGAAGAGGGCTACAAATGGATGACTCGATTATCTGAAATGGGTGCAGGTGCTTGCTTGGCGGATGATATGGGACTGGGGAAAACATTGCAGACTCTGGCAATTTTGCTAAATAGAATTGACAAAGGACCTTCTCTTGTGGTATGCCCTGTTTCAATAATAGGTAATTGGGTATCTGAAGCACAACGTTTTGCACCAACACTCAACGTAAAGGTTCTTAACAGTACCTCTAGAGACAAAACCATCGAAGAGCTGACAGACGGAGATGTATTAATCACTTCATATGGCTTATTGCAATCGGAAGAGGATCTGTTTTCGAAAAAAGAGTTTGGAACAATAGTTCTTGACGAAGCACACATTATTAAGAATTATGCAACCAAAACATCAAAAGCTATTATGAAGCTTACGGGTGATTTTAGAATTGCCCTAACGGGTACACCTCTTCAAAATCATATGGGAGAGATATGGAATTTATTTAATTTCATCAACCCAGGCTTGCTAGGCAATCTAAAACACTTTACCGATACATTCATTAAGCCAGATGATGAGGCTTCGAAAAAGATGTTGCGAAAACTTATTAAGCCATTCATTTTGCGACGCACCAAGACGGCAGTGCTTGAAGAATTGCCACCAAAAACAGAGATTGTTAAGAAGATTCAACTTTCAGACACCGAAATGGCATTCTATGAAGCATTGCGTCGTCAGGCATTAATAAATATAGAAACCGATGATGGCAATGCAGGTGCTAAACACATCAAGGCACTTGCCGAGATTACTAAATTAAGGCAAGCTAGTTGTAATCCACTTCTAGTAGATCCAAATATTAAAATAGAGTCGTCTAAACTTAACACCTTCCTAGAAATTGTGGACGAGCTAAAGGACAACAAACACAGAGCATTAGTCTTTAGTCAATTTGTTTCACACTTGTCCATAGTAAGAAAGGAGCTAGACAAACGAGGCGTTAAATATCAATATCTAGATGGCTCGTCGCCCATAAAAGAAAGGGAACAGAGCGTGAAGAAGTTTCAGAAAGGCGAAGGCGACCTATTTCTCATTAGCCTCAAAGCTGGTGGATTGGGGCTAAACCTAACTGCGGCTGATTTTGTGATACATCTCGACCCATGGTGGAACCCCGCAATAGAAGATCAAGCATCTGACCGTGCACATCGGTTTGG
>JAAYFB010000376.1 GCA_012728465.1 Proteiniphilum sp.
ACTCATATTGGTGCTATTATCCGTATTTCCATTACTTGGAACCTATCAAACGCACAAAACAAACCGACCTATATTTCAATTTAGTGCCCTGTTGGCAATGGCTAGTTTGTTTCAAATTTATGCAATTCTGCTAATACCTGTGTGGATTATTGCTCTGAAGGCATTATCTGAAATTAACTTTAGGTCGCTACTGGCTTCCATTTTTGGCATAAGTGTAGTTTATTGGATATCATTTGCTTTTTATGTGTTTGCAGATAATATACCTGGCTTCGTATCTCCCATATATAACTTGATTGAGATTTACGACTTTACTCAAATTCCCAACTTCTCAGTCCCACAATGGGGGTTCATTAGCACTTTCGTGTTCATAGTATTATATTTTATTATAGTGGACAACAGACAAATTGTAAGGGAAAGAAGCTTCACAAAAAAAGCATTATATCTTAGCATGTCCATAATCATAGTGTCGCTATTGTTGCACGTATTATTCTTATCACACACCTTATTTTGGATTTATGTTTCAATTGCATTCTTAACTATTATAATAGCACATTTCTATACGAATGTAACAAGCTATCAAGTAATCTATTCATTTACAGTATTCATGGTGTTGATGATATTCTATATGGTTATTAACACATTCACAGAATTATCACCATTCTAACAACTTTTTTATTACAATTTTGTTTTTATAGTATCACTAAAATGATATATCTATTATGAAAACAAAATTGTACATAATCATGCTTGCCCTATTACCTATTGGCATAGCATCATGCGGGAGCTCACAAACAGCAGCACAAAAACAAGAAATAGCTAATGAAATTAGAGAGAAAGTAAACAACTTCGACTTTACATTTAAAGCGACCTATGCCTATCCCACCTCTTTTAGGTCAATAAACTTATCACCATTCTACGATGTAAAAGTTTCACCCGAAAAAATTACAGCATACCTCCCTTATTATGGAAGGGCATACTCTGCACCTATGGACTCAAGTGAGGGTGGCATAAAATTTGAAAGCACAACATTTGAATACAATGTAAACAAAGGCAAAAAGAGTGGCAATTGGCTAATTAACATTCAGGTAAGAGACAAGGGAAAAGAAATTACATTGCTTTTTGATATATGGGAAAATGGCACCGCTCGATTAAGCGTATCCGACCCAAACAGACAACCAATATCATTTACAGGTGATATTGAGATTAACGACAAAGAATAAAAAAAGCGGCTTTCGCCGCTTTTTTATATTATAACTTTTCCACCAAACTCTTTGGCAAATAGAATGTATCATTCTTATCAATATAAACTACCACTGAACCTATATCAAATGGCTTACCATTTAGCTTCGCTACTGATGAAAAAGCTGTAATCTCAAGCTTTTTTCTCCCCTTACTTACATTAAGAACTGGGAAGTCTGCATTCTTTTTATCAATACTCATCTTCATGTCAGCGAACACATCGGTATGCTTAGCAAATATTTCGTCCGATAGTTGTTGTAGAGGTTTATCAATACCCGACACCTCAAGCAAATATTTATTTACATCTACATTTCTAACATTTCCACGCAATACATCATCTTGTGGGTGATAAGACGCAAGTAGAGTTTCTTCGCCAGTGTGTCCACCAGTAGTAAATCCAAAGCATGTTCTAGAGTTCATTATAGTAATAATGTTACGCCCCATGCTATTGCTATTTGCTACCTCCATGTAGTTACTCTCTTTGTAGTTTTTTGATGACATAAGCGTCTCAAACTCCTCATCAGTAAGATCTATGTTAGTATATTGTTTAAACACAGCTTTTACATCCTCAGGCTTAGTTTTTAAAAGAACAGACTCCAATCCATTACCGCTAAGCTTGTAGTCAGACACCGCTTCAAATAATTGATTTATCGACAATTTATCGTAACCTCCACAATCTCGAGAACCGATAGTGAAACCACTATTGCCATGATCTGCCATGATTACTACAGCGGTATTTCCATCTTTCTCTGCAAACTCCATAACCTTACCTACTGCCTCATCAAAAGCAATAAACTCAGTGATGATGCCTGCTGCATCATTGGCATGTGCAGCCCAGTCAACTTGACTCCCCTCTATCATTAGAAAGAAACCATTTTCATTTTTTGACAACAATTCAAGTGCCTTCCCAGTCATTTCGGCAATTGATGGAACCTTATCAGGGTTTCTGTCAATATCGTATGGCAAAGCACGATCGCCAAATAGTGCCCACACTTTACCATTACTATTATAGTTTAAGAGAGCATCTTTGTCGTCTTGAATAAGAGTAGTGCCATTATTATTAAAATGATGTTTCATATCATCAGTAAGAATACCATTACCACCACCAAACATCACATCAAGATTTTGATATGCTATCTGTGGTGCTAACCATTTATACTGACCTCTATTGTAGTGATGAGCCGAGAAATCGGCAGGAGTAGCATGAGGGAACTCACAAGTAACTACCAAACCTGTAGCCTTATTTTTTTCAATACGTGATGCCTCTAAAATAGTAGCTGCAGGCTGATAAGTTCTACTAGCATCTACAGGATATAAATCATTATCAGGGTCTGCCTCAGGATGGATAGCAACATTCCCAGTTTTTTGCAATACGCCCGTAGCATAAGTAGAACCAGTAGGTGCAGAGTCACCAATGGGAGCGTTGGATGAATGTGTAGTAACTGTCCCGGTTAAGTATGGATCGATATGCAATCGGTCTCCCATTTTATTGTAAATCTTATACCATCTTGCAGCAGAGTAAACACTAGTAGATGTTCCATCTGGAATCATAACTATTACATTCTTTACTGGCTTTACACCTTCCGCAAAAATTAGAATTGAAATGGCTAAAAAACCAAACATCAAACTTAATCTTCTCATAATTGGAGTTATATAAATATTTTTGTATTTTTAATTAGTAAAGGTAATTAATTTAGCACTTCATTTTTATCATTGTTTACACTTTAACACGTGAGTAACATTTTTTAAGTTTGCAAGCTCAATCCATTTCATTATGTTTGTTCTCAATTAATCAAAAAAGAAATATGAATAACAATAATAATAAACCATTAATTTTGATTTCGAACGACGATGGCTATCAAGCAAAAGGCATCAACTCTCTAATAGACGCTATGCGCGAATTGGGTGATGTAGTAGTATTTGCACCACAGCACCACCAATCGGGAATGTCATCGGCAATATCAACATTACAACCACTTAGAACAAAAATATATAGACACGAAGAGGGACTTATTGCATATCATTGCAATGGCACTCCTGTGGACTGTGTGAAACTAGCTCTTAATGAGTTTTTGGATAGAAAACCTGACTTATTAGTTTCTGGAATCAACCATGGATCTAATGCTGGCATAAGCGTAATATATTCTGGAACAATAGGTGCCGCTATCGAAGGATGTATATTTGAAATTCCATCCATTGGAGTGTCTCTTTGCGACCATTCGCAAGATGCAGATTTTTCGCACACATGCGAGGTGGCAAAAACAGTTGCGACTAAAGTATTAAAAGAAGGTTTACCTCAAGGGGTATGCCTAAACGTAAACGTGCCAAAAGGTAAGGTGAAAGGAATAAAGATTGCCACACAAACACAAGGCAAGTGGACTAACGAATACAAAAAGTCATACGATGGTATCGGGCAAGATGTATATTGGATTACGGGCAATTTTGAAAACTGGGAAGAAAACAACAATGACTCTGATGAGTGGGCTTTAGCAAACGGTTACGCTGCAATAGTCCCTGTTAAAATAGACTTGACAGCGTACAACTTTATTGATGAGCTTAAAGAGTGGGAGCTATAAATCTCACTCTATCAAATATTTTTGAGCTCCAGATATCAATTAATATTAACAAAACAAATAAACTTAGATGAAGTACTACTTGATAGCGGGGGAGGCGTCAGGCGATTTGCATGCCTCAAACTTGATGAAATCGATAAAAGAGCTAGATGCAAATGCCGAGTTCCGCTTTTTGGGTGGTGACTTAATGGCTCATCAAAGCAATAGTAAGCCGCTAATTCATTATCGTGATATGGCTTTCATGGGCTTCATGCCTGTACTTTTGAATGCCAAAACTATTCTCAACAATATGAAAGTGTGTAAGGATGATATAGCTAAATATCAGCCTGATGTGGTGATACTAATAGATTATCCAGGATTCAACCTAAAGATTGCCAAATACGTAAAAGAACAACTTGAAATCCCCGTGTATTATTATATAGCTCCTAAAGTGTGGGCGTGGAAGGAGTACAGAGTAAAATCATTTAAGAAATATGTTGACGAAATGCTTCTTATTTTACCATTCGAAGTAGAGTTTTACAAAAAACATGACTACAAAACACACTATATTGGCAATCCCACCCTCGATGCCATAGAGGCAAGAGATTATAAAGATGAAAAATTTGAAGATTTCATCGCTGCAAATAATTTAGAGAGCAAGCCAATAATATCTATTATGGCTGGAAGCAGAAAACAGGAGATATCCAAGAACCTACCTATGATGCTTGAATCCCTAAAAGGCTTCGAAGGGTATCAAATACTAATCTTGGGAGCTCCTGGCATAGATGCACGTTATTATGACGAATATACTAAAGGGCTACCAGTAACTATAGTGTTCAATCAAACATATCGTGCATTAGCACAGTCACAAGCAGCATTAGTAACTTCAGGCACGGCAACATTAGAAACAGCAATATTAAACATTCCACAAATAGTATGCTATCACACCCCTGTGCCTAAGCTGGCATACTGGGGGTTCAAAAATATATTGCATACTCCATATATTTCTCTCGTGAACCTAATTGCTGGTCGTGAGGTAGTAAAGGAGCTTTTCGCCAAGTTTTTCACTATAGATAATATCCGTACCGAGCTTCATCAGATACTAAATGTAAAAAATTATCGCAACAATATGCTAAGCAACTATGATGAGTTACGAAAAATATTAGGAAAGGCTGGTGCTTCGCACAATGCAGCACAATTTATTGTTGACAAACTAAGCGAAAGCCAGTAAAAAAAATTGTTTCTCAAAAAGTAGCATAACCAAAGAGCATAAATAACATCTAATGCCCAAAGAGTAACACATTTTATAATGTTAAAGTAAGTATTACATCGAACATTTTTCAGTTTTATCGCTTACTTTGTATATGACTAATCAACAAAATATTAAAATCATGAAAATAGGAATACTAACATCGGGAGGTGACTGCCCTGGAATAAATGCCACAATAAGAGGAGTAGGCAAAACAGCAATAAACAACTACGGAATGGAAGTAATCGGAATTAGAAATGGTTTTTCGGGATTACTTCACAAAGATGTCATTGAACTAACAGATGCATCTCTATCGGGAATACTTAATCTTGGAGGAACGATACTAGGTACAGCTCGCGAAAAGCTATTTCGCAAAATGATTAACTCTCCTGATGAAGCAGATAGAGAAACTATAAAACAATGCTATAATGAATTAGGACTCGATTGCCTTGTATGCATTGGAGGCAATGGCACTCAACGAACCACTTGGATGCTATCGGAGTTGGGACTGAACGTGGTGGGCATTCCAAAAACTATTGACAATGATGTATGGGGCACTGATGTAACATTTGGATTCGATACAGCAGTAAACATAGCCACAGAAGCTATCGATAGACTACACTCTACAGCAAGTTCGCACAGACGAGTAATGGTAATAGAGCTCATGGGGCATCATGCAGGTTGGATAGCGCTTAATGCGGGTATGGCAGGAGGTGCTGATATTATATTACTACCCGAATTAGGATATAACATGAAGGTAATTATAGATAAAATCAAAAGCCGAGTGGAACAGGGCAAGGCATACTCCATTGTAGTAGTTGCAGAAGGAATAGATATACATGGTGGCAACAATGAGCGTCCTGCTATATACTTTGCTCGCGAAATAGAGGCACAGACAGGAATAGAAACGCGAGAAACGGTATTGGGATACATTCAGCGTGGTGGTTCGCCATCGCCCGCCGACAGAAATTTGGGCACTCTATTAGGTGGACATGCCGCTGACCTAATTCACCGTGGGCAATATGGCAAAATGAGTGCTATTATTGATAATAAGATTTCTGAAGTCCCATTATCTGAAGTAGCAGGCAAGCTAAGATTAGTTACGCACGACACGCCATTAGTGGAACAGGGTAAGAGAATGGGTATTTCTTTTGGTATTTGATTGCCCGATGTTAAACCAATATATTTATTGACATAAAAAATAGGAAAAAAACAACAAACTGTACTGCTAGATAATTCCCCACATACAAAATTTATTGCAATACTAAAAAAGGCCATAAGAACTAACCAATGCGGGTAGCACTTATGGCCTTCTATATATTAAATAGCCCTTAATCGGGCCGAAAGCTACATACGTAATAGATACAATTTTTAATTTACGGCATCCACTAGTCATCATTTAAGCCCTCTAACTCCTCCTCATTCAATGTCTCTTGAGCTTTATCTTTGCCCAACAAAACATCCAAGAGCTCATTATCGTTGCGTAGTTTCTTAATTGCTTTTTTAGATGCCTTCTGATGCGATTCTTTCTTCGAGTATCCTTTACCAGAACCCAAATCAAGCCCACCAACTAAAACCATTGATTTAAAAATAGGATTGTTTTGTTCGTCATACGAAGATTCAACTAATTCAAAGGCGACTTCTACTTTATGCTTTTGTCCCCATTCAATAAGTCGTGACTTAAAATCAACCTCACTCTTTAAAACGTTGTCAATATTGATGTGCTCCTTGATGAGAGTTTCATAAACAAACTTTTTGGTCACTCTGTAGCCTTGGTCTAAATAAATAGCTCCAATTATTGCTTCAAGTGCATCTCCGAAGATGTTTGTATTATGAGCTAAGTTACGGGTAGATGTTGTTATTATCTTATCAATACCTATTTCAACGGCAATCTTGTTAAGAGTATCACGTTGAACAATTCTTGACCTTGTACTTGTCAAAAATCCCTCTTTCTTATTCTCAAACTTTTTGTATAAGATATCTGCTACAATTGCATCTAAAATGGCATCACCTAAAAACTCTAAGCGCTCATTGTTAATCCATTTTGAATTTACGCGAATTGATGAGGATCTATGTGTAAGAGCTTCTTGGTACAGATCTATCCTATCAGGATAAAAGCCCAACATTTGGTAAAATGAAAAGTAGGGCTCTTTTCCTCGTCGAGGAATAGCCCTTACTTTTCTCATAAATTTTCTCAACACATTATTTAGTGTATTTCTTAACTATAACACTCGCATTATGACCGCCAAAGCCAAATGTATTTGATAAGGCAGCTCTAATTTCCCTCTTTTGAGGCTTATTGAATGTAAAGTTTAGATTATAATCAATTTCAGGATCTTCGTCACCCTCTTCGAAGTTAATAGTTGGAGGCACAATTTGGTTTTCAATAGCTAAAATTGACAACATGGCCTCAACAGCGCCTGCTGCACCTAATAAGTGACCAGTCATTGACTTAGTTGAGCTTATATTCAATTTGTAACTATGTTCTCCAAACACATCCTTTATAGCTTTCACTTCCGAGATATCACCAACTGGAGTTGATGTTCCGTGAACGTTTATATAATCTATATCTTCGGGGCTCATATTTGCATCATCCAGTGCATTAAGCATTACTAACTTTGCTCCCAATCCTTCAGGATGAGAAGCAGTAAGATGATAAGCATCAGCAGACATACCCGCACCAGCAATTTCGGCATAGATATGTGCGCCACGAGCCAGAGCATGCTCTAGCTCTTCTAACACGATGGATACAGACCCCTCTCCCATCACAAAGCCATCGCGACTAGCACTAAATGGACGTGATGCTGTTTCGGGTGAATCGTTTCTTGTTGATAGTGCATGCATTGCATTAAATCCACCAACTGCGGCAACACTCACTGTGGCCTCAGAGCCACCTGTTATAATTGCGTTCGCCTTATTTAGACGTATTAAATTATAAGCATCAGCAATTGCATTCGTAGATGAAGCACAAGCCGAAACAGTTGCATAATTAGGACCCCTCAGTCCATAAATCATAGAGATATGCCCTGCAGCAATATCCGCTATCATTTTTGGAATAAAGAAAGGATTGAAACGAGGTCCTTTATCTATATTAGTAAAATAATTACCAACCTCTTCTTCGAATGTCTTAATACCACCAATGCCAGCCGAAAAGACAACACCAATACGATTAGTGTCCTCTTTTTCTAGGTCAAGTCCCGAATCCTCCATTGCCTCTTTAGCAGACTTAATTGCTAATTGAGAATAACGGTCGAAACGTCTTGCCTCTTTCTTTTCTAGCACCTCAAGTGGATCGAAACCCTTTACCTCGCAGGCAAATTGGGTTTTAAAATCCGAAGCGTCGAAAAGAGTAATAGGTCCAGCACCGCTCTTGCCCGCAATAGCGTTTTCCCACGTGGTTTTAACGTCATTGCCAATGGGCGTGATTGCTCCTAGACCTGTTACTACTACTCTTTTTAATTCCATTTGATTAATTATATGGATTATTTTCCAGCGTGCTCTTCTACGTAAGAAACTGCATCGCCTACGCTTGAAATTTTTTCAGCCTGATCATCTGGAATAGAGATGTTGAATTCTTTTTCGAATTCCATAATTAACTCTACAGTATCAAGTGAATCAGCTCCTAGGTCATTTGTGAAACTTGCAGTGTTCGTTACCTCAGACTCTTCAACACCTAATTTATCGACTATGATCGACTTTACTCTTTCTGCTACTTGTGACATAATTATAATAATTAAATTAGTAAATAAAAATGCTTTATTTTTTAATTTTGTGGTGCAAAGTAAATCAATTTTTTTCATACTACACAACTTTTCATCGCTAAATCAACATAATTCTGCACATATTTTGTATTTTTGTGCACTAAACAATACAAATCATGATTAAATTAGCCATTTTTGCATCGGGTAGCGGATCAAATGCTGAAAATATTGCTCTTCACTTCAAAGATAGTTCTGAAATAGAGGTATCTATTATTATTTCGAATAAAAAAGATGCTTATGTGTTGGAAAGAGCACAAAAACTGAACATCCCTGCTTACACATATAATAAAAAGGAATTTGACGAGAGCGATCAGATTATTGCCCTACTGAAAGAGAAAAAAATAGACTTCATCATATTAGCTGGATTTTTGCTAAAAATTTCGCCTAAGCTAATAAATGCCTATCCCAATAGAATAATAAATATACATCCTGCTCTATTGCCAAAATTTGGAGGCAAAGGAATGTATGGCGATTTTGTACATAAAGCTGTGGTGGAGGCAAAAGAATCGGAGTCGGGAATAACCATTCACTACGTAAACGAAAATTATGATGAGGGCGCAATCATCTTCCAATCAAAGTGCGAAATAACTGGTCAAGATACATTTAGTGATGTGGCAAACAAGGTGCACAAACTAGAATATGAACACTTCCCAAAAATAATTGCAGAAATATTGAAAAAATATTCTGAAAAGTTTGGCGATTAAAACAAAATGCATACCTTTGCACTTCCAAACGCTGCGGCTGTGGCGTAATTGGTAGCCGCGCTAGACTTAGGATCTAGTGGAGCGATCCGTGGGGGTTCGAGTCCCTTCAGCCGCACACGATAAAGAGTCTTTTAGGAAGCATATCTTAGAAGACTCTTTCAATTTTAAGCCTCGAGCTTATTTTATTGGTCAAAAAGATTACAAGTTTTGCTTCAAAACATTTGTCAATTACAAAAAATGGCGTATCTTTGCGGTCGATAAGTAATTAAAGAGGTCCCGTGGCTCAACTGAATAGAGCATCTGACTACGGATCAGAAGGTTACAGGTTTGAATCCTGTCGGGATCACAATCAAACGGTTAGTTGATACACAAATCACTAGCCGTTTTTTTATGTCCATAAGCGTTTGTACAACCTATCATACACCAAATAAAACAATACACCAGCAATCCATCCCGCAAATACATCTATTAAATAATGTGC
>JAAYFB010000377.1 GCA_012728465.1 Proteiniphilum sp.
ATTGAATACCATAAATATATCCCAGCCATTCTGCAGAAAAAACTAGGTCACATTTCTTCCATTCAGGTTTGGTGACTCTAAAAACTATTCCATTCCATTTTTGACAAGCTTTTTCAAAATTAAATTCTAATCCTTTACCTAAAGCATAATCTTCCATCAATGGCAAGAAATACCTTCTTGTTAGTCTATCTAAAAACTCATCATAACTTGTTTTGAAGATAGTTGATGCTGCCTCATAATTGTCAACTAGTAAGTCTAATATTTCCTCTTTATTTTTTGTGTCCATATCTTGATTTGTTAGTGTTTTTAAGTGATTTATGTATTGTAAAATAGTCTCTCTAACCATAGGTAGTCGTACTGCTAAAGATGCAGATTTTTCAAGCCAATCTATGATTGTATCTTTAAATGAAATTGGAAGGTATTTGACTTCCTTACTACTTTGGTTTGATGCTTTTTCTCCCCAAAGGGTAAGGTATAGTATCTGGTATTGTCTATATTTTTTCTTTGCATAGTTGTTGTATCTAATCAACTGTTGATCTTGGTCGCCAGCATATATCTTATTTTCAATAATTAAGCAGTTACCATTCTTATCCTCAATAGTAATATCAATGCGTCCATCATCTTCAGCATGATGCTCCGTTTTTACTTTAGCACTCATTGTATCAAAACCCTCAATCGTGAAGTCGTCACCTAAAGTCTCTATGAAGCTGTCGAGTAATTTGTGCTTTAGTCCGTGAGTTCCTTTGGGACTAAGAAACTCAGCAATAATAGCCGAGTGGGTGTTCTCATAGTGATTTACACCACAAATTCTAAACATATTAAATCTACTTCCCGTAGCATCTAATATTTCATCATTTTTCTTTTTAATAGTATTTACTTGTTCAAGTAAGCTTTTAATTTTATACATTTGATATTGTTTAAATTGGTTATTTTTATTGCTTTTACAGTGCAGGCGCATGCTTTCCTTTATTTCCACCCAATGGATGCCTATAGCAGTTGGCAGCAGTTAATGAAATTAGCGTACGATATGATTGCCCGCAATGTTTACAAGTGTATTTGTCTTTTTCGCTACCTTGATAAAGTTTATGTTTTCCTTTATTTCCACCATATGGGTGTCGAAAGCAATTAGCGGCGGTTAGGCTGTTCACGTTTCGGAACTTTGTGCCACAATATTCACAGTAATAATTAGCCATAGTGTTATGTTTTTAAATGTTTTAGGCAAAGATATAACTATGTTATGCCGAATGATGGCATAGATAAATGTTATTCTTATGTAAAAGCAAAAATAACAATTTTATTCTGAATTCAATTGTCAAAAACGATTTAATAAGCAAAACATACCGATACAAAAACACCTCACTTTGGATATTTAATATCCAAAGTGAGGCGCGTTGTTATCACTTACTACAAATATTTATCTAATAACTACAAATATTCTACCTAATTCCGTGCATCAACTTCTGCAGCCACTTCGACAATAAGAAAAGTATCAGAGAAGCAATTGCTGACATCACCACGAATATCATAAAGAAATCGTAGAGTGACGAAACCTCAAAGCCCATAAATATTTTTGATTTCCCTGCTTCGGGATATAGCGAGCTTAATGAGCCGGCAAATTTATTGGCAGTTGCCATCGATAGGTACCACACTCCCATCAACAATGATGCGAAGCGCGCTGGCGAAAGTTTATTAACCATGGATAGGCCAATGGGCGAAAGTGTAAGCTCGCCCGTGGTGTGAATAAAATATAGACCCGTAAGCCAAAGCATGCTCACTTTTGTGCCCGGCTCTACGTTTTTCACGCCGATGGCTATTAATAAATATCCTAACGAAAGCAGAAACAGACCAATGGCTTGCTTGGTGGGCGAGGCGGGCTCTATGCCCTTTTGACCTAGTTTTAGCCACATGGTGGAGAAGATGGGTGCAAGCAATACCACAAAAATGGCGTTGAACGATTGGAACCAGCTAGCAGGCATTGTCCATCCTAAAATGGTACGGTTGGTTTGCTCGTCGGCAAAGTAGGTGAGCGAGATGCCCGCTTGCTCGAACGCCGACCAGAAGAATATCACGAAAAAGGCGATGATATATATCACCAATATCCTTTGCCTCTCGATGGAGGTTAGCGATTTGTCGGAAATGACAAAGCCAGGCACCACAATACATGCCGAATAGATGAGGGCACCAATTATGTCGCCATCGAACCAATTGTTGAACAAGAAAAACAGACCCACGCCAGCCCCAATCCATATGGCAAGCTTTGCAAAGCTAAGTTTTTGGTGCTCCTCGTCATCTTTCTTTTGGTTGTGCTCCTCTTTTGATGCTGGAATGAAGCCGATTGGCGTGCCATCGTGACTTACTAAGTACTTATGCTGTTTGGCAACATAGATAATAAGGCTCGCAATCATTACAAGAGCTGCCCCTAGGAAGCCCCACTTGAAGTCGGCAGGATTGCCCGTGTCTCCTAAAAATCCGCAAGCCAATGGCGCAAAGAATGCTCCCACGTTTACGCCCATATAAAAGATGGTGTATGCCGAGTCTAAGCGTTTATCGCCTGGTTCGTATAATCTACCCACAATTGACGAAATGTTGGGTTTGAAGAAACCATTTCCGAAAATCAATCCCCCCAATCCTGCATACATAAGCCACTTGGCTAGCTCTATGTTCTCATAATTGAGCGCACTAAAAAACATCAGAAACTGTCCCAACACCATCATCAAGGCTCCCCAGAATATTGACTTGCGCATTCCCAAATATCTATCCGCCACGTATCCACCAATGAGGGGTGTAAGATACACGAGGCCCGTGTAATTTCCATATATTGCTGATGCCAGCTCTTTGTCGAGCATCAGGGCATTTATTAAATATAATACGAATATTGCACGCATGCCGTAGTAGCTAAATCTTTCGGACATTCCCGTCACGAATATGAAATAAAGCCCCTTTGGATGCGCTTGTTGTGTAGTTGCCATTTTGTTTGTTTTTGTGATTGATGTGCAAAATTAGCATAAAAAAATAGGTTGACAAATATTTATCGAATAACAACTGAAGAGCAACCAAACATCTACTGAATTACAACCGAATATCCTCAAAATTACAATCTTATTTGTAACTTTGCATCTTACAATATAAAGGAGATAAGAATGGAAATAGCAGCATTGGTATCGGGCGGCGTGGATAGCTCCGTGGTGGTGCATCAGCTAAAGGAGTCGGGCTACGACCCAACTCTATTTTACATAAAGATAGGCATGGAGGACGAACATGGTTACATTGACTGTCCTTCCGAAGAAGATATAGAGCTAGTTACGCTCATCGCAAAGAAGTATGGTTGCCGCTTTGAGCAGGTTTCTCTTCACGAAGAATATTGGGACAGCGTGGTGAAATACACCATCGACTCCGTAAAGCGCGGACTGACCCCCAACCCCGACATGATGTGCAATAAGCTCATCAAGTTTGGCACGTTTGAAAAAAAATGGGGACATCATTTCGACAAAATAGCCACGGGACACTATGCCACCACCACCGAAATAGATGGCGAGGTATGGCTCTCAACGTCCAAAGACAAGGTGAAGGACCAAACCTATTTTCTTGGGCAAATCGAGTACATGCAAGTGGCGAAACTTATGTTCCCCATTGGCAATTTGTTGAAATCAGAAGTTCGTCAAATAGCCATCGATAGTGGTTTGCCTTCTGCAAAAAGGAAAGATAGCCAAGGTATTTGTTTTTTGGGTAAAGTAAACTACAATGATTTCATTGGTCGCTATCTTGGCGAAAAAGAGGGATTGATAGTGGAGCTCGAAACTGGAAATATCATAGGCCGACACAAGGGCTATTGGTATCACACCATTGGTCAGCGCAAAGGCTTAGGCTTGAGTGGTGGTCCATGGTTCGTTATCAAAAAAGATATAAATAGAAATATCATATACGTTTCAAAAGGGTATGACACAAAATATCAGTATGGAAATGTGGTAAACTTGCAGGGCTTCTCATTTATCACTCGCGATATTTGGGGCGACTTTGAGGGCGAACGAGATATATCGTTCAAAATTCGCCACACTCCCGAGTTCACACATGGTCGCATCACTAAAGTGGGCGATATGTATAGCATACATTCCGACGACCCCATTCAGGGGATTGCCGCAGGGCAATATGGAGTTATCTATGATGAGGCAGGCAAGCTGTGCTTGGGTAGTGGTATGATTATATAAATTAAAATCGATATTTAATATCAGTTTTTTTATCAATAATCACTGTGTTATAAAATTAGAGATTTGTTTTAGAGTTATACAATTTATTAGTGTTTTTTATTGCAATGATGGACTTATTTAAGGGTGTACAGTTCGTTGATGTTATAGAATTTATCGGGACTTTTGCGTTTGCAGTCAGTGGCGTTAGGCATGCTGCATCCAAAAATTTCGATTTGTTTGGTGCTTTCACCATTGGTTTGTTCACTGCCGTTGGTGGCGGAACCATTCGTGACCTACTGCTTGGGGTAACTCCTTTTTGGATGGCAAATAGTGTCTATCTGTGGGGCACTTTGCTAGCAATGTTATTTGTCATGATATTTAAATCGAAGGTGGTGAAACTTCATTATACCATCTTCCTGTTTGATAGTATTGGACTAGGACTCTTCGTAGTTGTGGGTGCCGAAAAGGCGCTGTCTCTAGGTTTTGCTCCTTGGGTAGCAGTGGTGATGGGAACAATCACGGGCTCATTTGGAGGAATGCTTCGTGATTTGATGATTATGCAAATGCCTTTAATATTTAGAAAAGAGATATATGCTTTTGCTTGTGTGGTGGGGGGAATATTTTTTACAATTGGCTATTCTCTCAATTTAAATATGGTGGTAAATGAAGTGATCACTGCTCTCATTGTTATATTAGTAAGGATATTGGCTGTGAAGTATCATTGGGAGTTGCCAAGATTAAAAGATATACACCATTAGTAGCTATCGTTCTCACTTTCTAACCAGATATTTATTAGATGCTGTTTTTCTATAAATGTCTAATTGTAAACAGCTAATCAGCCCAAAGCCAATATTTTAATTATCTTTGTATATGAAAATAAAGCTACTTACAAGAAATATTTTGCTCCTAGCAGCACTTTTACTATTCAGCACTTCAAAGTCATTAGCACAATATAATGGCACATTTGGCATGGGTGCACATCTTAACTATGCCACAGAAATAGCTAGACCGGGCATTGGCTTGGACATACATTATTATTTAACCAATAATTTTCGCATTGCTCCTTCATTGACTTATTATATGAGTGTGAAGAATAAAAGCATGTGGAATATTGATGGCGATGTTCACTATGTAGTGCCGATTGGCACGCAATTTTCTTTTTATCCATTGCTCGGTTTGCATTTTTCTGAATGGAAGAATATGAAAGAATTATCGGAGCCAAGCGATAAAAATATTTATAATAAAAGGCTAGGGCTGAATGCTGGTTTAGGTTTTCAGTACGATTTGAGCTACAAAACCCGTGCTACTTTTGAGGTGAAATATCAATCTATCAAAGACTACTCGCAGGTGGCCTTTATGCTAGGAGTGGGCTTTTGGCTTTAGTGCTTCGTTTGCCCCCATTCACAAATCATAATATATATTTATAGACACACTACTTGATGAAAGATTTTATTAAAAGCGAAATAGATAGTACAAGTGCCGTTTTGGTGGGATTGATAACTCCCGAACAAAACGAGGAAACTGTAAATGAGTACTTGGATGAATTGGCTTTCTTGGCCGAGACTGCTGGTTTGCAGCCCGGAAAGCGATTTGTGCAAAGACTTGATATGGCTAACTCAGTAACATTTGTTGGTACAGGTAAGCTTCAGGAGATAAAGGAATATGTTCTGGATGAAGATAATGAAGTTGGTGTAGTTATTTTTGATGATGAATTGTCGGCACGACAAATAAGAAATATCGAGAAAGAACTAAAGCTGCGTATATTAGATAGAACCAGCCTCATATTAGATATCTTTGCTATGCGAGCACAAACGGCTCACGCAAAAGTTCAGGTAGAGTTGGCTCAATATGAGTATCTTTTGCCTCGATTGACTCGATTGTGGTCTCACCTTGATAGACAAAGGGGTGGTGGTAGTGTATTGATGCGTGGACCGGGTGAAACTCAGCTTGAGACGGATAAGCGTATCATTCTAGATAAAATAGCACGATTGAAAGATGAGCTAAAGAGTATTGACAAACAGAAAAGCGTGCAAAGAAAGAATAGAGGCAAGCTGGTAAGGGTAGCCCTTGTGGGATATACCAATGTGGGTAAATCAACATTGATGAACCTGCTTAGTAAATCGGATGTGTTTGCCGAAAATAAGTTATTTGCTACTCTAGATACTACTGTTAGGAAAGTAACTATAGAGAACTTACCATTCTTATTGACCGATACTGTTGGCTTTATTCGCAAATTGCCTACAAAACTTATTGAATCTTTTAAATCGACACTTGATGAAGTTCGAGAGGCTGATATCTTAATTCATTTGGTGGATATTTCGCATCCCGCATTTGAAGAGCAAGTTGAGGTGGTTGAGAATACACTACATGAGATTGATAAGTCTGAAAAACCTACTATAGTGGTGTTTAATAAAATTGATGCTTTCGAGTATGAGGTTAAGGATGAAGACGATTTGACTCCCAAAAACAAGCATAATATATCTCTCGAAGAGTTGCAACAGTCGTGGATGAGTAAGCTAAAGGATAATTGTATTTTTATTTCGGCTAGAGAAAAAACAAATATTGAAGAACTAAAGACTTTAATTTACGAAAAGGTGAAAGAGATACATATTCAACGGTTCCCATATAATGACTTCTTGTATCAAACCTACGAGGAGGAGTAGAATGGCTATTAGCTATTGGCTGTTAGTTTTTAGCCTTTTCTAAAATCGAAGATTTTAGAAAAGGCCAGTTGCTAGTTTCTAGTTGCTAATAGCCAGTTGCCAGAAAGGCTACTTAATATTGCACAATTCTTCATTAAGTGCAATTACAGCCTCTTCATATTTATC
>JAAYFB010000378.1 GCA_012728465.1 Proteiniphilum sp.
TCATCGAGTATGAGGAGGAGTGGCAATCGGGAAGAGCATATGTAAGTGTCCAGTCGTTGACTGAACAGAGAGTGAAATTGGAAGAGGTTGCATGATGAGTGTGGCTTCTCATGACTTATTCAACATGAAATTGCGAACTTTTATTGACACAGGCATAATTCTCTATTAATCTGAAAAATAGAGAAAGTTATTGGAGAATAGTATGAGTCTACTAGATAGAATAAAATATGATGCAACAAATAATTCGGAAATTGTGTGGAAGTATCCTAGTGATGAGATCAGGTTAGGGTCGCAACTAATTGTGAATCAATCACAAGATGCCGTTTTTGTTCTTCATGGCAAAGCATATGATCTATTTGGTCCTGGCACACATACATTAACTACTGCAAATATCCCGTTACTGAATCATATTGTGAATATTCCCTTTGGAAAAAAAACTCCATTTTCTGCAGAAGTCTGGTATATCAATAAGACAGTAAAAAGAGATCTTAAGTGGGGGACTGTTTCCCCAATACCTCTAATTGATAATAAATTCAATTATCCAATTAGTGTTCGAGCTTTTGGACAATGGGGTTATAGAATAAGTGAATCCAGAAGCTTTATTGAACAAATAGTAGGAACACTTAAACATATTGATTCAGATACAATTCACAAATTCTTCATTGGTAAAATCTTACAAACATTCTCTCATAATCTGTCATTAATACTAAAGAAAGGGAATATCTCAATATTTGACATATTTAATCAAATTTCTGAACTGTCAGATTTAATATGTCAGGATGTAAAAAGTGAGTTGTCATTATTTGGAGTGGATGTTGTTAACATTGATATTGTAAGTATTAATATTCCCGACGATGAAAAGAAAGCAATTCAAGAGGTCATGGCGAAGAAAATGGAAATTGATCAAATTTCAACTTCAAAGATCGGATCGGCTTATACTACTATGAGAAGTTTTGATGTGATTGAAAAGGCAGCACAGACTGAAGGTGGAGGGGTTGGACAAATGCTCGGTGCTGGATTGGGTGTTGGTGTAGGTCTTGGTGCTGGGGTACCTTTAGGACAACAAGTTTCAAATAATTTTAATTTAGGAGATGAAAGTAGCCCAGATTCATCCGACCATGAAAAAACAATAGTATCAAAATTAAAAACGTTAAAAAATTTATATGACGATGGCTTAATTACTGAAGAGGATTTCACTAGTAGGAAAAATAAATTGTTGGAGAATCTATGAAGAATAGCAAGAATTATACAATTGCAAGTTTTCTTTTACTTGTGATTATTCTCTTTGGTGTTAATTCGCTCTATGTGATTTTCTTTAATGACCATAGTAGCGAAAAATATTTTTTAAGCCGTTTGCTATATTTGAATTTAGTTTGGATTTTGTTTTGGGGTGTGAATTTTTCAGTACTGAAATACTATCTACAGAAGGATAAAACCGTTGGTTCTTCTGGTGTCAATCCAACACTTTTTGCCATTACACTCATATATTCAGCTGTAACATCAGGTGTCCTTATTGTTAACTCAATAATTAAAGGATTTATTCAATTATCAACTATTAGTGTAGTGTCTCAAATAGTAATTTTCATTATATATGCGATTTTATTAATATATTTATATTTTGTTGCTAGTATCGGGAACAGGGATTCTTCCTTAAATAGTTATAAAAATCGGGAGTATCTATTAAAGATAATTTTAACTGGTGATTCAATAACAGCCGAATTTTTAAAAAAAAATATAAACAGTGAAAATAAAAACTTATTGGGAAATATTTTAAATAAACTAAAATTCTCAATACCAAAATCTGGACGTGAACTTCAAAAGAGTGAGTTCTTAGAGTTTTTGAAAAAAATTGAAACAAATTTCAATGAATTAAAAAAAATTCTGTCAGATTCAACAATTGATCATGAAAATTGCAATATCGAAGTAAATAGGAAGCTTTCCTTGACGCTTGACCTAATACATGAGTCCATTCTTTTTATGCGAAACTAAATTGGTACAGGAAGGGGGAAGAGTGATGAGTGTTTTTGCATGTGAGACATGTGGAGCAACTATACCTGAAGGAAAACAAAAATGTGAATATTGTGGTTCTGTGTATGTTTTTAGTCATGAAAAAAATTCTTTAGTGATTGATGGAATACTATGTGATTCATGTAATACAAAAAACCCTATAGAGACAAATTATTGTCTAGAGTGTGGTAATAAGTTAACACAAACGTGTACTTCCTGTGGCACAAAATTTAGTAAATTTAGTAACCATTGCCCAAGTTGTGGGAAATATATTAAGAATGATAGTAAGTCCTCTGGTTCAGCACATACTTTAGAGGACTATTATTCATTAGTTCAAAATTCAGATTTCAGCAAAGCTGAGAAAGCATTCATAACGTTAGAAAAAAAGTACACGGAAAATCCAAGATTTATTTCCAATGCGATAACTTTCTATACAAAGTGGGGCATGAGTTTTGACGATGATTATACCATGATAAACTATTCTAGAAAGTATCGGGATAAAGCAGAATCAATTATATCTAATCTTGAAAAAGAATTACTGAATGATCACGAGGTAAAAAATGCAATTTCCTTTTATAAGAAGAATGAAAATATAAAAACTAAAAAAAAAGAAGGATGTTTTATAGCTACCCAAGTTTATGGCAGTTATTACTCTCCTCAAGTCTTGGTTCTTCGTTCATGGCGTGATGAAACTCTGTTGAAAAACTTTCTTGGAAAATCTTTTGTACGCTTCTACTATTTCATCAGTCCAAAGATTTTATTCATTTTTAAAATAAAGGTAGTGAAAGAATTTACAAAAATGGTTTTAGATAAATTTACAAATTTATTATCCCAAAAATTGGATAATGATAATAGGAGGGGCGTATGAGCGAAATAATAATTTCTACTGGAGGTATTAAGGAGAATTACAAAGTGCTCGATGTAATTTTTGCTGCTTCCCAAAAAAAATTTGGTGGAAAGGGAATTTTTAAGAGAGGTCTTGAGTTCATGACTGATGGTGAGTACAACGAACTTTTAAACGAGGTTTATTTTAGCTCCACAGAATTGATAAAAACAAAAGCAAAGAAAATTGGAGCTGATGCCATTATTAATTGCAAATTTGATTTAGAGCAATTGACAGTAACCGAACAAGGAATGATGTCAAAAGGTGAAGCATTAAGAATCCAAGTATTCGTAACTGGGACTGCTGTTCAATTCTTATAGAGTTGATATATTCATTTAAATCATCCTCAAATTGTCCTTAATGGTAGATTTGGGGATGATTTGGTTGCAAACCAGTTCCGTTACCACTATTCATTTATTTTTATAATTACTGATTCATTATTTCCTCATATGAAGTATTCAGAAAAAAAACTGACATTATATCAATTAGCTTTCATTGATGAGTTTATGGCTTCAGGAAGAAAATCTGAAGCTCTTTTGCGTGCGGGTTATAAGGGTAACGGAAAGAAAAGTTCCCTCGATTCACAAGCAGCGAAGATGTACGCCAACCCAAAAGTTCGTGCCGAAATTGATCGACGCAGAGCATTGCTTGCAGAGAAAAGCCTTATCAGTTCAGAACAAATCATAAATCGCCTCGCAAAGATGTTCAACGGAGAATTGACCACCCAATACGTGACCAAACAAGGCGATCTGGTCGAGGTTCCTATCAGTTACAAGAACCAAATTGAAGCGGGTAAACTTCTGTCGGCCATTCTTGGATTGGAAGCTGAGAAAAAAATTGATGTGAAACACGAAGTGAAAATCACCGACCATCTCTCCGAAAATCTTGAGCAGGCTACACGTACCTTCCTCGCCAAACGGGTTGAACCGAAAAAATTGATTGCAGCAGAGTACGAGGAAATTCAGGAGTGACGAGGGAAGAATACCATCGTCACATCAGTCATTTGTGGCACCAAGCTGAGGAAGCTGGAAATCTCACCGAGTGGATGCGTCTCATGTGTCGCAATGATCTTTTCTTCTTGGCAACCTACGTACTCGGAAGGAAGGATCTCGATCACATCGAACGATTGGACGGTACTATCCAATATCGTGATTGGCTGTTTGACCGATGTATGGAGGTCCAGACCGAACCGGACGGCTATATTGATATTTGGAGTCGTGACCACTATAAGAGCACCATCATCACTTGGCTCAAGACCATCCAAGATATTCTCAACGACCCCGAGATTACCGTTTGTATATATTCCTACTCATCCTCGATGGCCACCAAGTTCCTCAGGCAAATCAAACTCACTCTAGAATCGAACAAGATGCTCATCGACCTTTTTCCCGACATTCTGTTCGATGATGTAAGTAAACCATTTTGGACCGATGAAGCGGGAACACGGCACAAGATGATTTGGTCCGAAGACGGTATTCGTGTCCGCAGAAAATCCAACGCGAAAGAAAACACTGTTGAAGCCTCCGGTCTTGTAATCGGCCAGCGTACTGGTGGCCATTACAACCTACTTGTCTATGATGATGTAGTTACTCCTGATAGCGTCACCAGTGCCGAGATGATTGCCAAGACCACCAAGCAATTCCAGATGAGTTTGAATACCGGCTCATCGGGTAATTTGAGGGTTCGCATCATTGGTACCCGCTATCACTACGCCGACACGTATCAAGAAATCATCGAAAGTGGTTTTGCAAAACTCAGAATGTATCCTTGTGTGGACCAGTCGGGATCACGTATACTTAAGTTCGCAATTTGATAGTAGGTTGAAGATGGTCATGAGAAGACCCATACTAGTAAGTAACCAAACAAAACTAGGAGGGAAAACATCTCATGACCGACTCAAATGTTACCAAAGAGCTGGAGAAAA
>JAAYFB010000379.1 GCA_012728465.1 Proteiniphilum sp.
GTTGAGGTGGCTCCTAAAGGTCACGGTACAGGCGGTATCTACGAATCGTATGGTAGAGGTTGGATTGCACAAATTACTGATGCACAACAAGAGCACCTAATAGAAGGTGAGTGGAACACGCTAAGAATTAAAGTGGAAGGTGATAATGTGAAAACTTGGCTTAATGGCAACGAAATGATTGACCTAACAGATGAGAAAGTAGGTAAAGGACAAGGTCGCATCGCTCTTCAAATTCATGATGGTGGTGGCATTAAAGTACTTTGGAAGAACTTTAAACTACAAACTCTGTAGTATGAATCAATGTTGACTATATGAATAGTCCATTATAATAAAAAAACCACATTCGAAAATATACGAATGTGGTTTTTTATTGGTCAGTATTGGCTCAAATCTATTTAATATTACCAAATATAGAATCTGATGTAAGTAATAAATCTATATATTGAGCACGCTTGTAAACCAAAGCATTGGTGTTAGGATCAAGCTTGCTGTTAGATAATTTACCTCTAAAATCTTCGATACTGTTATAGCCTTTAGTCTCCATCCAGTCAGATATTTCGTTCTTGATTACACCAATTTGCTCAAGGCCATTCTTATAAATTGTACTAACTACTTGTACCGCAGTGGCACCTGAAAGCAATAGTTTGATAGCATCTTCACCAGTAAAAATACCTCTACTACTACAAATATCAGCTTTAATATTACCATATAGCATGCCTGCATAGCGTAGCGACTGTTTGTAATCACCTTTTTGTGATAGATTGAAAGCTTTGGTATGCTTTTCCATATTGATGTCAATGTCGGGCTGGAAAAATGAGTTGAACATAACAACAGCATCAGCATTAACATCGTCTAGTTTCTTCACAAAGTTAAGCACGTTTGAATACTCACTACTTAGTTTTACACTAACAGGAATAGATACCTCCGATTTAATCTCTTTGACAATTTCAAATTGTCTTTCTTCTATTCTTGCACCATCTATTTCATAATTTGTTGGGGTTTGGTAAAGGTTTACCTCGATTCCATCTACACCTGTTTGCTCAATAGCTTTTGCATATCTAATCCATGACTCTTTATTCACTGCATTTAGGCTTGCAAATACTGGAATTGTAAGAGTCTCCTTAGTTTTTTGTAATCTAGCCAAATGGTAATCAATGTCTGAATACTCTATTTGTGGCTCAATGCGTGTCATCTCTGCATGGATGTCGTCATACATGCCTAGTTGCTCGTCTAGTTGTAAATTCTCCAACTGCACCTGTTCCTCAAACAATGATTTGTAAACAATTGCGCCAGCTCCATGAAGTTCTGCTTTTTGAAGTTGGTCTAAGTTTGATGATAAGCTACTAGCACCAAGAATAATAGGGTTGCTTAGCTTTATGCCCATAAAGGTAGTTTCTAGATTTTTCATAGAATATTGTTTTTTATATTATGTATTGTTTTAATTCAGATAATGTCAATATATACAACGCTTTTCAAAGATGCGAAAAATAATTGTATATTCATATTTTATGTATAGTTTTTGTTGAGTCTTGAATTCTTTTGACGATTGCTTCTTTTGCATTCATTTACGTAAATATTAAGTTGGAAGTGTAGCCAATAATCAAATATCTTAATAGTTTGCCAATTGTCATTGATGCAAGAGTTATAGTTGGATTTGCACGCATGAGACCTAAAGCTACTAGAATAACATCTCCCACTGCAGGCACAAAGCTAAGAAATCCCATCATAGCTCCTTTGTTTTGAAGCCAAGCCTGCATCTTGTACAAGCTTTCTGGTTTTATTCTGAACCATTTCTGTATCCATTCTACTTTTCCTAGATGTCCTAGATAGTAACATGTGGCACCACCAGCAGCATTGCCTATTGTGGCAAATATTATACATTGTGTTGCATCCACTCCTGCAGCAATTAGTGCTGCCAATACTACTTCGGAGCTAAAAGGCAACACTGTTGCTGCCAAAAAAGAAGCGATTAGCAATCCCCATAGCCCATATTCTGCTAAGCCGTCAAGCATAATAATTATATTAGTTGTAGCTTTAGTGTGCAATTAGCCAATTATCGCCCACTCCAATATCTGTTTTGAGTGGGATAGATAACTTAAACGCATTTTCCATTTCAGCAACTATTAAAGTTTTCACTTCTTCCAGTTCGTCAGTGGGAACATTGAAGTTCAGTTCGTCATGTACCTGAAGTATCATTTTCGTCTTTAAGTTTCTATTTTTTAATTCATTGTATATCCTTATCATTGCCACTTTTATTATGTCGGCGGCACTACCCTGAATAGGAGCATTTATGGCATTTCGTTCTGCATATCCTCTAACAATGGCGTTTCGGGAGTTGATATCGGATAAAAATCTTTTTCGCCCATATATGGTTTCAACATACCCATTCTCTTTAGCTGTATTGATGCTGTCGTCCATATATTTTTTTACATCAGGAAACATTGTGAAGTATTCATCGATAAGATCGCGAGCTTCACCTCTCGGAATGTTTAACCTCTCAGATAAGCCAAATGCAGTGATTCCATATATGATACCAAAGTTGGCAGTTTTAGCTTTATTCCTCATTTCGGGAGTAACTTCCTCTATGGGAACTTTAAATATTTTAGAGGCAGTTGCAGCGTGTATGTCCTGATTGTTATTGAATGCCTCAATCATGTTTACATCTTTGCTAAGATGAGCCATGATGCGTAGTTCAATTTGAGAATAATCTGACGATACGAATTTGGATCCTTCATCTGCAATAAATACTCGACGCATTGCCTTGCCTCTTGCGTCGCGAATAGGTATGTTTTGCAAATTGGGGTTGGTACTACTCAATCGGCCTGTAGCTGCCACAGTTTGATTGAATGATGTATGTACTTTGCCCGTTTTATTATTAACCATTTGAGGGAAGGCATCAATGTAAGTGCTCAATAGTTTTTTTAGTCCACGTTGGTCGAGAATTTTGTCGATAATTGGGTGAGTATCTTTCAGTTTTTGTAGTTCCTCCTCATTCGTGCTATATTGTCCAGTTTTAGTTTTCTTTGCCTTGGCAGATATTTTTAACTTGTCAAACAGCACTTCTCCAATCTGCTTGGGAGAGTTCACATTAAAGTCTATCCCTGCCATATCGATAATTTCTTTTTCGATATTTATTAACTCAATGTTTAGCTCTTTGGATAGGTCGGCTAGTTTATCTAAATCAAGCCTTACGCCGCTCCACTCCATGTCGGCAAGTACATATATCAATGGTGCTTCAATGTCGTTGAATAACTTTTCTAGATTATTAGTTTTAAGCTCCTTTGCAAGTATATTTCTAAGCTTTAGAGTTATGTCAGCATCTTCACAGGCATATTCCGAAACTATCTTAGGGTCGATATCGCGCATAGTTTTTTGGTTCTTTCCCTTCGGTCCAATTAAGTTTTCGATAGAGATAGTTTTGTAGTTAAGATAGTTTTGTGCCATATAATCCATGCTATGGCGTAGTTCAGGATTTATGAGGTAGTGTGCCACCATTGTGTCGAATAGCTTGCCCTTAACCTCAATATCGTAGTTCTTTAGTACGAGAATGTCATACTTAATATTTTGCCCAATCTTCTGGATGCTTTCATCCTCAAAGAATGGTTTGAAGATTGCTACTTGTTTTGTTGCCTCATCTTTATTGGCTGATACTGATACATAGTAGGCTTCATTCTCTTTGAATGAAAATGACATTCCCACCATTTCGGCAGTTATGGCATCCACACCAGTAGTTTCGGTATCCATGGCTACATACTTCTCTTTGCATAGCTTATTGCATAGATCGGTCATTTCAGACTCCGATTCTATAAAATGATATGAGTGCTTTATCTTAGATAAGTCTGTTTCCTCTTTCGGCATGTCATCATCACTAGTATCTGATTCATCAAACATATCAAAGAGAGATCCTTGTGCTGGGTCAGATTTTGGAGTTTTTTTTGTTGGTACTTCTTCTACGTTCAATACCCTTTTTAGTAATGCTCTAAACTCTAGTTCTTCAAATAGCTGAGTTATTGCTTCCGCGTTTTTATCTTTTCTAGCAAGTGACTTCTCATCAAGCTCCACGGGTACATCCGTTTTGATGGTTGCAAGATATTTTGAAAGAATAATTTGCTCTTTATTTTCTTCCACTCTCTTTTTAAGTGCACCTTTCAACTTGTCTGTGTTCTGAAGTAGATTCTCAATTGAACCAAACTCAAGAAGTAGTTTTTCGGCAGTTTTTTCGCCCACACCTGGACACCCTGGTATGTTGTCCGATGAGTCGCCCATTAGTCCTAGCAAATCTATCATCTGCTCTGGACTAGTTAGGTTATACTTTTCCATTATGGCTTTATCGTTGAGAGTTTCGAAACCACTACTGCCAAATTTAGGTTTATATATATACACGTTTGGCTCCGTAAGTTGTCCGTAGTCCTTATCGGGAGTCATCATATATACGTCGTATATGTTTTTGTCAACCATTTTTGCTATTGTACCAATAACATCATCTGCTTCATATCCTTCTACCTCTATTATAGGAATGTTGTAGGCTCTTATAACTTCTTTAATGATGGGTACCGACATTTTTATATCCTCGGGTGTGGCTTCGCGTTGTGCTTTATAAGCCTCAAACTCTTCATGTCGGAATGTGAGCCCTGGAGGATCGAATGCTACTGCAATATGTGATGGGTTTTCTTTCTTTAATATTTCTTCGAGTGTATTGATGAAGCCAAATATGGCAGATGTATTTTGTCCTTTCGAGTTGATTCGCGGATTTCGAATGAATGCATAGTATGCTCTGTATATGAGTGCGTATGCATCCAATAAAAAAAGTTTGTTTTTTGACATAATTGGTCTGATAATCTGTTTAAAGTGTAAAGTTACAAATATTTGGTTGCTTTGAGGTAAATTATTTTTAAATTTGTGGTTCAATTATATACTGAAATGGATCAAAGTGTAATATTTAGGGAGGCAATTAAGGAAGAGCTAATCCAATTTGATGTTTATCTACGACAAGCATTAGTGAATGATAAGAAGCATGTAAAGGATATTATAGATTATGCTTTTAAGAGAGATGGGAAAAGGATTCGTCCAATATTGGTTTTTCTTGTGGCTAATGCGTGCGGATCGGTTGTGCCAGCCACATATCACGGAGCTGTTACTGTAGAGTTGCTTCATGCCGCTACTTTGATACATGATGATGTAATAGATGAGGCTAACACTAGACGCGGGCAACCATCTGTGAATGCTGTGTTTGATAATAAACGTGCTGTATTGGCTGGAGACTATCTGCTATCGTCATCACTAGTGGAGAGCTCAAAGACTGGCAATTTGGAAGTTATTGAGCTTATTTCAAAACTAGGCAAAGACCTTGCTGAAGGAGAGTTGAGCCAACATGAGCTGGCTAGCCAAGTGTTGATTGATGAGAATATGTACTATGACGTGATCCATCACAAAACTGCATCATTACTATATACTTGCGCCAAAATAGGTGCCATAACGGCAGGAGCTAAACGAAGTGTTATTGAAGACTTTGGTGAAATTGGTAGATGTATAGGTATGGCTTTTCAGATTCAGGATGATATTTTTGATTATTTCAACAATGATATTGGCAAACCTACTTGCAATGACATTAGAGAAGGGAAAATTACTTTGCCCTTAATTTATGCTTTGCAAAATACTTCCGATGATAGTAGAGCAAAAATGATGGATATCATCAACTCTAAAGATTATTCATTAGAAAACATAAATACTCTGCTATCCTTCGCAAAAGAGAGTGGGGGTATCGATTATGCTGATAAGGTGAAGAAA
>JAAYFB010000011.1 GCA_012728465.1 Proteiniphilum sp.
ATATAAGTTTTTGAATTTCTTCAAATTCTCCCCTTAACTTATCTTGTTCGAGTCCAGTAAGCTGTCTCAGCCTCATTTCTACAATAGCTCTAGATTGTATTTCCGATAACTCGAAACGTTCCATTAGTCGCTGTATTGCTTCTTGAGGTGTCGAGGAGCTACGAATGGTTGAAATAACTTCATCGATATTATCTGAAGCAATTATCAATCCCTCTAATATATGGGCTCTCTCTTCAGCTTTACGAAGTTCAAATTGAGTTCTTCTAACAACTACATCGTGACGGTGCTCCACAAACAGCTCTATCATATGCTTAAGATTAAGCATCATTGGCCGTCCTTTTACTAGAGCAATATTGTTGACACTAAATGATGATTGTAATGCCGTTAACTTATAAAGCATATTAAGAACCACATTAGCATTAGCATCACGCTTTACATCAACAACAATTCTCATCCCTTGTCTATCAGATTCGTCATTAATATTAGAAATACCTTCTATTCGCTTTTCAGAAACTAGGTCTGCAATATTCTTAATAAGATCAGCCTTATTTACTAAATATGGAATTTCTGAAATTATAATTTTGTCATGATTTCTACCATTTTCTATCTCAGCTCTTCCACGCATTACTACACGGCCACGTCCCGTCTCGAAAGCCTCTTGCACTCCCTTATATCCATATATATATCCGCCTGTTGGAAAGTCTGGTGCTTTAATTGACTGCATAAGTTCACTTATTGTAACTTCATTATTGTCAATATATTTCACAATTCCGTCAATTACTTCGGATAAGTTATGTGGTGCCATATTTGTTGCCATTCCCACAGCAATTCCCGAAGCACCGTTTATTAATAAATTAGGAATACGTGTTGGCAATACTGTAGGTTCTTTAAGCGTATCATCAAAGTTTAATTGAAAATCCACAGTATCTTTTTCAATATCCCTAAGCATCTCTTCAGATAGCTTATTTAACCTTGCTTCTGTATATCGCATAGCTGCTGGGCTATCTCCATCGACACTTCCCATGTTTCCTTGCCCATCCACAAGAGTATATCTCATACTCCAGGGCTGCGCCAATCTAACCATGGCATTATAAACTGATGAATCTCCATGAGGATGAAATTTACCGAGAACCTCTCCCACAATTCTTGCGGATTTTTTATGAGGCTTATCTGACGCATTTCCCAACTCTGACATACCAAATAGGATACGTCGATGAACAGGCTTGAACCCGTCTCTAACATCTGGAAGTGCACGCGACACAATAACGGACATTGAATAATCAATGTAAGCCGTTTTCATTTCATCTTCAATATTAATCTTTATGACTCTGTCTTCTGGGTTAATCATATTTTGATGTGATTAGTTTCTATGTTTAAATATTTATATACTACTGTAAATCATGACAATAAACAAAAGTAGTATTTGCATGAAAATTATAACACTAAGGTACTGCTTTTCCATGATTTAACAAAATAATGCATAGCAAATATTTACTTTTCAGTCGCTTTTTATATAATATTGGCACTATAGCATTTTGTGTGGCTTTCCTTTTTATTTGACAAAAAGTGTGACGTGGAAATATACAATACAAAACATTATTGAATAGTTTTTTATGGCTAAACTAAACAACTCGAAAAGCATCATGCTTAACATATTGTTACAATTCAGAAAAATATCATCTTTTTGTAATTCTTAAATTAACAATATCCTTCGGCATGTGCAATCAGTGCTTTCTAGTAGCTTGGAGCTATAAAACACAATCTTTATTCATTTAAAGATACTCTATATGATGGTTTTTCTGGTAATTATTTAGAGCACTTTACCGAAAAACAGCAAAACAACGAACGTTATTTGCTCCAATTATCCTAAAAACCTTTAAAAGAGTAACGTCTTTTTGTCCACCGTGAGGAAAAACAACAAAAAGACGAACATCTTTTTGATGAAAAAATTGCATTTTAGCGTCTTTCACAATAGCTTTTATCGTTTTTAGCTATCATACATCAAATAAATTAAAGATTACCAACACTTTTCCTGCCAAAAGGCACAAATAACGAACATCTTTTTATTCTCCGAGAGCTAGATATCACAAAAGACGAACGTCTTTTGGTTGAAAAGAATGGTATTTGTGGCCTAACTAACTATTTTTTAGTGGAATTAAATACAAAATATATAATAACAGATTAAAACAACCTCACACTATAACATCATTTCACCATATAGAACAGAGGAGTGCTGAACCCTAGACATCATTATGAATAAGGCTATTAGTTTTTCATTCATGAGGCATCATAAAAGTATTAATTCTTGTTTTCTGTATTTATAAGCAACAAATAATACGTATAAAAACAATTCCCGAAAGGATTTCTCCATCGGGAATTGCTTTGGGAATATATTTTATTTTAATAAATACTATTCTCCTTTTCCATGACAGCTTTTATACTTCTTTCCGCTACCACATGGACAGGGCTCGTTTCTACCCACCTTTTTTTCAACTCTAATTGGCTCCAATTTTTTCTCTTTTGCTTTTGAAGCACCTCCGCTCACACCCTGCTCTGCCAAATCATCCTTTTGAGTTCTATATTTACTATAATCCGTCTTTTGTTCTGGTGCTGCTTGCTTCACACTTTGAGGATCCTGAATAGGTATCTGACCGCGCATCAATATTGACACCGTTTTAGTGTTTATATCATTTACCATCATCTTGAACATATTGAAAGACTCCAGCTTGTAGATTAATAGCGGGTCCTTCTGCTCATAGCTAGCATTTTGAACTGATTGACGCAACTCATCCATCTCCCTTAGGTGATCTTTCCAGTTTTCGTCAATGGTATGAAGAAGTATCGATTTCTCAAATGATTTAACCAACTCTTTTGACTCCGATTCGTAAGCTTCTTTTAGATTTGTGGAGATATTATACACACGCTTACCATCGGTAATCGGAATAAGAATATTCTCGTAAAGAGCTCCTTGTTTCTCATATACATCTTTAATGACGGGTTGAGCTATTTCAGCCAATCTATCAGTCTTGCGTTTGAAGCCAGAAATAGCATTATTAATGACAGCATCTACTTTAGACTCTTGTTTCATATCCTTCATCTCATCTTCCGTAAAAGGAGCATCCATAGCTAGAACTCTAAACAAGTCTATTTTCATGTTTTCGAAATCATCTTCGTTTTCTTCAACAATTATCCTTGCTGTATCTTTTATGATATTAGCAACATCATTCTCTATTCTCTCTCCGATAAGAGCATTTCTACGACGCTTATAAATAACCTCACGTTGCGAGTTCATTACGTCATCATACTCAAGCAGACGTTTTCTGATACCAAAGTTATTCTCTTCTACTTTCTTTTGAGCTCTCTCAACTGACTTGTTTAGCATATCATGCTCCAATACATCGCCATCTTTAAAGCCCATTCTATCCATCAGACCAGCAATTCTCTCAGTAGCAAAAAGACGCATCAAATCATCTTCAAGAGATACAAAAAACACAGAAGAACCTGGGTCACCTTGACGTCCAGCACGTCCGCGAAGCTGTCTATCAACTCGTCGGCTTTCATGACGCTCTGTACCAATAATTGCTAATCCTCCAGCATCTTTCACCTTTTCCGAAAGTTTTATATCTGTACCACGACCAGCCATATTTGTAGCAATAGTAACCATACCCTCCTGCCCTGCATTGGCAACAATCTCGGCCTCACGCTGATGTAGCTTAGCATTAAGAACATTGTGTTTGATCTTACGTAGGTTAAGCATTCGGCTCAAAAGTTCTGATATTTCTACTGAGGTAGTACCAACAAGAACGGGTCTTCCTTGCTCCACGCATGACTGCACTTCCTCAATCACAGCATTATACTTCTCTCGCTTTGTTTTATAAATACGATCATTCATATCCTCCCTTTGGATAGGGCGATTGGTAGGAATTACCACAACATCTAATTTATAAATATCCCAAAACTCGCCAGCTTCAGTTTCTGCAGTACCAGTCATCCCCGACAACTTATTATACATCCTGAAGTAGTTCTGAAGAGTTATTGTTGCAAAAGTTTGTGTAGCTGCTTCCACTTTTACGTGCTCTTTAGCTTCAATAGCTTGGTGCAATCCATCTGAGTAACGACGACCTTCCATAATACGGCCAGTTTGCTCATCAACAATCTTTACTTTGTTATCAATAACCACATACTCATCATCTTTTTCAAAAAGAGTATATGCTTTCAATAGTTGATTTATAGTATGTACACGCTCTGATTTTATTGCATAATTTTGTAATAACTCATCTTTCTTAACCTCTTTCTCTTCATCCGACAAATCCATGTTCTCTAATTCTGCCATTTGTCCAGCAATATCGGGTAAAACAAAGAAATGGGGGTCATCAGAATTTCCAGTTAATAAGTCTATACCTTTGTCAGTAAGATCTATGCTGTTTTGTTTTTCATCAATTACAAAATATAGCGGATCTGTAGCAATATGCATATTGCGAGATTGCTCTTGCATATAGAACTCTTCAGTTTTAATTAATGACGCTCTCACACCTTGTTCACTTAAGAACTTAATTAGTGGCTTATATTTTGGCATACCCTTATATGAACGGAACAATAGCAACATACCTTCCTCTTGTTCTTTTTTATCCTCGGATGCCATTTTAACTCTTGCATCTGCAAGAAGTCTGGTAGTAAACTCCCTTTGAGCCTTCACAAGATTTTCCACTCTTGAGCGGAATGTATCAAATAATTGCTCTTCTCCTTTAGGCACTGGTCCTGAGATTATCAATGGTGTTCTTGCATCATCAATTAATACAGAGTCAACCTCGTCCACGATAGCAAAATTGTGTATTCTTTGAACCAAATCTTTTGGTGAAACTGCCATATTGTCGCGTAGGTAGTCAAAACCAAACTCATTGTTAGTACCAAATGTAATATCTGCTTCGTAAGCTTTTCGACGTGCGTCAGAGTTAGGTTGATGCTTATCTATACAATCAACAGATAAACCATGAAACATATATATTGGACCCATCCATTCCGAGTCACGCTTGGATAAGTAATCGTTTACAGTAACAACATGAACACCACGATGAGTAAGAGCATTTAAGAATACAGGCAGTGTAGCAACTAAAGTTTTACCTTCACCTGTTCCCATCTCTGCAATCTTTCCTTGATGTAGCACTACACCTCCAAATAGCTGTACATCGTAATGTACCATATCCCAAACAATCTCGTTTCCTCCTGCAAGCCATCGTTTCTTATAGATAGCTTTGTCACCCTCTATTGTTACAAAATCATGAGAAGTGGCTAATTGTTTATCAAAATCGTTAGCTGTAACAACAACTTCTTCATTTTCTGTAAACCGTTTGGCAGTAGCCTTCACAATTGAGAAAGCTTCTGGTAGAATATCATCAAGCACAGTTTCTAACTTTGCAGTAATGTCCTCTTCTATTTTATCAATTTCTTTCCAAACAGACTCTCTCTCATGCATTTCTATGCTTGAAATATTGTCTCTCAATTCTTTTACCCTTGCTGTATCAGCGCCGATATATTCATTTATTTTGTTTTCTAATTCTTTTGTCTTAGCTCTAAGCTCGTCATTACTAAGCTTATCAATTGAAGGATAAGTATCCTTTATTTTATTTACATATGGATTTATCTTGTTTAAGTCTCTTTGAGCCTTATTTCCAAATATTTTACTTACAAATTTATTGAATCCCATATTTTTATGTATTATTTTTTCTTAGTTGAATAATAATTTTAACAATCCGTTTTACTTTAGAATAACTCTTTTAATATTGATGCCTTTGCAGCATTAGGAGCCCTAATACGTAATCTGTGAGATACGCTAGGGGCAATCTCTGTAGCATCAACTATACGGTTTATTTTTTGTGCTTTAATACCATGTCCAAAGAATATGACAGGGCACGGTATAGCATTATCTCTTACTCTATAATGATTTTCTAATTTATCATCCTCATACTTTAACCTCCAGCCTGGTTGTAATTCTAAATATAGGTCACCCGTAATACCTTTATAATAACCATTTCTATAGAATTCTACATTTTGGTTATAAGCACCATGTAGCATTTGATGGGATGTAACAACATCTTGTATGCCTGCAGACTGAACTAAAAACTCAGCAGCTTTTTGTTGAAACTCAATAAAATCAATCTTTTTATCTTCGATCAACTTTCTATTAAAGAATATCTGTTGATTATAATATTTACTTATCCACTGCTCTCGCCCATATAAAGCCATTAAATACATATTAAGTAATGACATGCTACGTTCTGGATAAAAATCTCCACCTGCCGAAATATAGTTATCATCAAATATCTCTTGTTCGTTATAATATCCTGTAGATACAACAAAAATAAAAGCGTTCTGCAATCCGACTGCCTTATCAATTGCATCAAGTAGGCTTTCAATTTCTTTATCTAAACGATTATATGTATCCTGTACCTCTATTGAATAGTTTTTATCGAGCGACTTTTCATAAGGTCCTGCATAAAATGTAAGAGCCAAAAAATCAGGGTTCTGTCTTGTTCCCAATGTATTCTCTTCAATTACTTTTTCAGCAATGACTCTTACCTCATTATTAACATATGGTGATTGTTTAACAAGCCTAATCGCATTCTTTTTATCTGCTCCAAAAAAATGCTGAAAGTTATATATATTCTTTGTGTAAGGAAAAGCATTGTAGTTAGACACATCAATAGAAGGCTTCCACGATATTGAATTTGCTCTCCTAAACAAGGACTCGGGTGTTTTATTGTATATATCTACAACCGATCTTTCGGACTTATAAAATGAAGTTGAAGCCCAATACCCAGACATATCATCTACCCAATAAGCAGCATTTGCTGCATGACCACCCGACACTAAAGCCTGCGAAGCATTAGGAGCAAAAGCAAAAACCTCAGATTGTCCATTAGATGCAATCTTTAGTTCGTCAGTAATAGTAGAAACCCTCACTGCTAAAGGAGAATACTGATCACTAGTAAAGACACCTTTATAATACTCATCTAAAAAAGATGAAACCTCTTGATTTTTAGCTAGGTTATATTTATTCTCTCCTACAATACCATGATATGATGGGTTAGAACCAGTATATATTGTTGAAATGGCAGATGCACGATCGATATTGGGGAAATTGAATTTAGTGTCCGAATATACTAATCCTTCACTCATCAATCTTTTAAAGCCTCGATCACCAAATGTATGTTGAAACATCTCTAAATAATCACCCCTTAACTGGTCTATAGTTATACCTACTACTAGCTTTGGTGGTGTATGCACTTCACCTGCCATTATAGAGGTGATAGAGAAAAGTGCAACAATTGAAGATAATATTTTAATCATTTAGAGTCTATTTCTATTCTATTTAGTATTTACAATGTAGTTCCCCACCCTGCCTTTAATTGTTTTGAAGATGAGTACTTTCTGTTGTACAATTTATCTTTACGCAACATTAACACATTTGTAGCTGACCTAATCAATATACTCATTGAAAAAGTAATACTAGCAATGGGGAGCTGTTGTGGAATGAACCACCACAACAACAAAAATAACGATAAGGCTACAAAGTTAATAAAATGATAGATATTAACCACATTTTTCATAGGTTTTAGCCACACAAAAAGAGGTATTACCAAAGCGAATAAATTCATCCACACAAAATTCCAGTTTGAGCTAGTGGCTGGATGCTCAGAAAAGAACATCATAAAGAAAATAATCGCTCCGCCTACTCCAACTACACCAAATAAGATAGAATCAAATATTTTTTGCAACTTCGTTTTTCCTATTGTATTATATTGAATCATAGAAATAAATATTGAGATAATAATAAGCGCGAATGATATAGGCAAAGGAGAGCCAATATTCCATTCGCTATACCTCTTATCTTTTCCTGTTTTATCTATAACAATCTTACTATCAGACACTACAGGAGCATTTACTGAATCATTACGTACAATATATGTTTCTCCAAGTGCCTCTTTTAGATAAACGGGCAAAAACATTTTTTGTCGTAACGAAATAGGCTTATCCGCATCACTACCAATTACCAAATCAATACCAAATTTCATCCATGGGTAGCTATCAACACACTCATGAATTAAATCACGATATGTCTGAACTCTATCATCGGTTGGATATATTATTTCTCCATCAATATAAGTTTCGATTAAATCTCGAGGGCGGGTTACACAATTATCATAAAAATAATTATATCTATATCCTCTATTTTCCGGCAATTGATTTATATATAGAGCATTCCACATTTTTTGCTTCTCATCCTTTGTCATGTTTAGCTCTTGTTCAACAACTTCTACTCCTTTTTCTCTATAGTCTTCCACAAATTGTTCCAAACTCTGTACTCCTAAAACATAATCTGTTTTGCCTCTCATGAAGTTGAAAATAAAATTTGGCTGAGAGCTATCAAAAAAACCATAATTAAACACGGCCTCAATGTCTGTTGAATCATCAACAACATAAATTGCTGTATGTCCGTATAATGCGTATGATGCTCCCGACCATGGAGATGTAGTCATAAGACTTATTTTGGCACTTTCACTCAGTTGTATCTGTGCTTTTATTACTATTGGAAATAATAATATAAAGCATATAATTATCAAAAGTAGTTTTCTCATATAGTTATTGTTATTTACGTATTACAAATATATAATTCTTTTATTTATTTTGAATTTAGTATCGCTATATAATTAACACAGCAAAAATGGAATTGATGAATAAACGGCTATAAGGGTTTAATTAGTACTAGATTATAAAGTCAATATTATTGCATTCAGTATTTCTTTTTCACTTTGTCAATTTTAAGAAAGATGAAAAGCAATATTGTAAATGCTAAGATTGACGAACCACCATAGCTGAAGAACGGCAAAGGAATCCCTATTACAGGCATTATACCAATAACCATCCCAATATTTACCATCAAGTGAAATAAAAAAATACTGATTACCCCATATCCATACACCCTACCAAATG
>JAAYFB010000380.1 GCA_012728465.1 Proteiniphilum sp.
CTTCGTCGTCTATTAAAAAAGGTTTTACCAATTGTTTAAGTTCGTTAGTCAATTCATTAAGGTTGTCTCCACTACGTCTGTTTCTTAGAGATAGCCTAAGCCTAATAATTCCGTATGCGGGTAAATAGGCCAAGTTAGTATAATATGGTAGTCTGTTTTCAAAATCATTTAATCTTATTGCTAAGTCAGACTCAGTTATGCCTGAAACTGATAGGGTGGTGCTCAGATAATTATCTACATTAAATTGGTTGACTAGTTTTGGCAGTATGTCGTTGCTCATAGCTGTTTTCATTTCGCTTGGCACTCCTGGCATCGAAACTAGTATTTTATCGTTCTTCTCGAACCAAATTATTGGTGCTGTTCCTGCTCTGTTTTGTATGACGGTGCTTCCTCGTGGCACCATTGCTTGACTGCGAGTGAGTTCGTTTAAAGTATATTTTCGTCTCCAAAAGATTTCATTTATGTTCTGTAATACCGCTTCATCAAATATAAGGTCTGTATTGAAATAGCTACAAAGAGTGTTTTTGGTGATATCATCTTTAGTTGGCCCAATGCCACCAGTAAGTAATAATATATCTGCTCTGCTAAATGCAATATCTATTGCTTTAGTAATACTATCTTTTTGATCGGCAACAGAGCTAATCGCTACTACTTCGAAACCCAGCTTAGTTAGTTGTGCAGCCATCCATGTGGAGTTGGTGTCAGTTATTTGCCCTATTAATATTTCGTCACCTATAGTGATTATTTCTACTAGCATGTTATTTATAATATATAGTTTTGCAGAATATTTTTTTATATAAAGTGCAAAATTAATCTTTAGACAGTAAATTACTTGAATTTAATCACATTTATTTTTGTATTATGATGAATTGTTATATCTTTGCATTCCGAAAATTATATAGATATCAATAATAAACAAACATATAGTAATGAAAAAAGAAATACATCCAAGCAATTACCGTCCAGTAGTTTTCAAGGATATGTCAAATGATGAAATCTTCATTTCTCGCTCTACTGTAAATTCAAGAGAGACAATTGAAGTAGATGGTGTAGAGTATCCATTAGTTAAATTAGAGATTACAAGTGCTTCTCACCCCTTCTACACTGGAAAACAGAAGTTGGTAGATACAGCTGGTCGCGTTGATAAGTTCATGAACAGATACGGCGATCGCAAGAAAAAATAAATCTTTTTCAAAAAAAGATTTTATATGGTTGGCGGTGATTTTCATAAAAGAGAGTCACCGCTTGCTGTTTTAATTAGATTGATATATATTATTAAATTCATATTTTAAGTTCCGATTTATATGCAAGTTAAACGAATCACTGAGATTGATAATAATGTCGTCGATGCTTTTAAGCGGCTAATGCCACAGCTTACTGGTAGAGATGAGTGGCCATCATACGAGTGTCTCTATAAGATAATAAGCTCAGACACTACTTATCTTTTTGTGGCAATCGATGAATGTGGAGATATTGTAGGTTCACTTACTTTGGTGTTGTATCGGATACCTACAAACCTCAAGGGTATGATTGAGGATGTAGTAGTGGATGCAGATGTTAGAGGTAAAGGTGTGGCTACTCTACTTATGAGTCATGCAATAGAAACTGCTCGTCAGTGTGGTGCAAGCAAGCTAGAGTTAACGTCAAAGCCTTCAAGAATTGCAGCAAACAAGATGTATCAAAAGCTGGGTTTTGAGATTAGAGATACTAATTTTTATAGACTAGACCTTTAATATTTGTGTAATATATATTTCGATATAAAACGTGGCCAAAAAACCCTTGTAATATCATGATAATCATGGATAGATTTTATACCTTTGTAATCCTTTAAAATAAACGAAGTCAGACATGTCAAAGAAAATAAAAGCGGCGTTGATTTCAGTATATCACAAAGATGGATTAGATGATATTCTGAAATCTCTAAACGATTTAAATGTGAAATTAATCTCAACAGGTGGCACCAAAGAATTTATAGAGTCATTGGGCTACGAGTGTGAGTCGGTAGAAGATATTACAAACTACCCCTCTATATTAGGAGGAAGAGTTAAAACATTGCACCCAAAGATATTTGGTGGAATTTTGTATCGTAGAGATGAAGAGTCAGATAGACAAACAGTAAAGTCATATAGTATTCCTTCTATTGATTTAGTAATTGTCGATTTGTATCCATTCGAAGATACTGTAAAATCCAACGCATCAGAAACAGATATTATAGAAAAAATAGATATTGGTGGTATTTCATTAATTCGTGGTGCTGCTAAAAACTTCAAAGATGTTGTTATTGTTCCCTCAAAACAACAGTATGAGAAGCTAAATAACTTGTTGAAGGAAAAAAATGGGGTAACAGATTTGTCAGATCGTAGATGTTTTGCTAAAGATGCTTTCGCAGTGTCATCTGCATATGACAGTGCAATCTTTAACTATTTTGATGATAACAATAACTCGTCATTAAGAATTACTGCTAATAATAAAAAAGAGTTGAGATACGGGGAAAACCCTCACCAAAAAGGCCATTTCTATGGTAAGTTTGAAGAGATGTTTGAACAACTACACGGAAAGGAAATTTCATATAATAACCTTCTAGATATTGACGCTGCTGTATCTTTAATTGGTGACTTTGATGAAACAGCCCTTGCAATTCTAAAACACAACAATGCTTGTGGTATGGCTTGTCGTCCTACAGTAAAAGAATCATGGGATGCTGCCCTTGCTGCCGACCCGATCTCTGCGTTTGGGGGTATAGTAATTACTAATAAGGAAGTGGACGAGGTTGCTGCTAAAGCTATTAGTGAAATTTTCTTTGAAGTATTAATTGCACCAGAATATACAAATGAGGCTCTCGAGGTTCTTTTCGAGAAGAAAAATAGAATTATATTGAAACAACTTGCAAGTACTAGGGAGTTACCTAATACTCAGTATCGCTCTTTACTAAATGGAGTGTTGATGCAAGATAAAGATAACACTATAGAAGCTGCCGAAAATCTTAAATTGGTAACAAGCAGAAAGCCAACAGAAAAAGAGATTGAGGATCTATTGTTTGCAAACATACTAGTAAAGCATACCAAGTCTAACGCTATTGTTTTGGCAAAAGATAAGCAGCTTATTGCTAGCGGAACTGGACAAACATCTCGAGTAGATGCTTTGAAACAAGCTATTGAGAAGGCAAATAACTTCAAGTTTGACTTGAATGGTGCTGTTATGGCATCAGATGCCTTTTTCCCATTTCCAGATTGTGTGGAAATTGCTGACAAAGCAGGTATAAGTGCAGTTATTCAGCCAGGGGGATCTATTAAAGATAAAGAGTCAATAGACTATTGCGATAATCACAATATGTCTATGACAGTAACTGGTGTCAGACACTTTAAACACTAACATTAATTCATCAGGCCATTAGGATGGCTACAAGTATAATATAAGAGTATGAGATTATTTTCATTTACACAGGAATTGGCCATGGACCTTGGTACGGCTAATGCAATAATTGTGGGTAGTAATGGTAAAATCCTTTTGGATGAGCCTTCTATCGTTGCTTTAGACCGAAAGACAGATAAGATGATTGCCCTTGGAGAAAAGGCAAAGCAAATGCATGGAAAGACTCACGAAAATATAATTACCGTAAGACCTTTAAGAGATGGAGTGATTGCCGATTTTAATGCTGCTGAGCAGATGATTAGAGGTATGATAAAAATGGCAACAAAAAATAAAGGTGGTCTTTTTTCCCCATCTCTTAGAGTTGTTATTTGTATTCCATCTGGGAGCACTGAAGTTGAAATAAGAGCAGTTCGTGACTCGGCAGAGCATGCTGGGGGACGTGATGTATATATGCTTTTTGAGCCAATGGCTGCAGCTTTAGGAATTGGTTTGGATGTAGAAGCTCCCGAAGGAAATATGATTGTTGACATAGGCGGTGGAACTACTGAGATTGCCGTAATATCACTTGGAGGTATTGTTTCAAATAAATCTATTAAAATTGCTGGCGATGATTTGACAGAAGATATAATGGATTATATGAGTCGTCAACATAGCATGAAAGTAGGGGAGAGAACTGCCGAACAGATAAAAATAAATGTAGGCTCTGTCTTGACTGAATTAGAAGATGCTCCCGATGATTTTATTGTGCATGGACCAAATAGAATGACTTCATTGCCGATGAATGTGCCAATATCGTATCAAGAAATTGCTCATTGTCTTGAAAAGTCAATATCAAAGATTGACTCTGCTGTTTTAAGTGCATTGGAGCAAACTCCTCCAGAGCTTTACGCTGATATAGTGCGTAATGGAATTTATTTGACTGGTGGAGGTGCAAATCTTCGAGGATTAGACAAAAGATTGACTGAAAAGATTGGAATTCCATTCAAAGTAGTTGAAGATCCATTGCACGTTGTGGCAAAAGGTACAGCAATAGCACTTAAAAATATCGATAAGTTTACTTTCTTAATGAGATAAATATCGCTTGTTTTCGAAATATATTTTTATGAAAACAGATTGAATGGATATATTATTATATGAGGAATCTTTTCCAATTTTTAATTAGAAATAGTTCTTGGCTTATGGCAATCGTGTTGATTGCCTTTAGCCTTTATCTTGTATTTACTCATAATTCATACCAAAGAAGTTTATTTCTATCTTCTGCAAATATAGTTACTGGATGGGTATTTGATGCTTCAAGTGAGGTTACTTCATTTATGCATTTCAAAAAGAATAATCGCTTGCTACTCGAAAACAATGCTCGTTTAGAAGAGGAGCTAAATAACTTAAAGACTTATTTGGGCGATTTGTCACTTGACACATTAAGTACAAAGTCATTTTTAAATGACTCTACACATAATTCCTCACAATTTACTTTTATTCCAGCTGAAGTGACTAATGTTAGCTTTTCGGGTAATAATAATTATATAACAGTCAATAGGGGTTCAACGCATGGTGTAAAGCCAGACATGGGAGTAGTTTCTCATGATGGAGTAGTAGGTGTGGTTCTTACAACATCTAAAAATTATTCAGTGATAATTCCTGTAATAAATCCAAAATTTAGATTGAGCGCAAAACTAAAAAACTCTGAAAACTCTGGTTCTGTTTCATGGGATGGCATTAATCTATCTGTTGCTCAGATTGGTGAGCTTCCTAAGCATGAAGTTTTTAATACGGGAGATACTGTAATAACCAGTTTCTCAAGAATATTCCCTAAAGATATTGTTATTGGATATATAACAGATCAAGCTAAGTCTAAGGATGACAATTTTAATAACTTTAATATGAAGTTAGCAACTGATTTTCACTCATTGATGGGAGTTTTGATTATTGAGGATAAGGATTTAGAGGAGAAGAAAGAATTAGAAAACTCAATAAGATGAAAGCAATTGATATCATAAAAGATCTTTCAATGTTTATCATACTAGTATTGCTTCAAG
>JAAYFB010000381.1 GCA_012728465.1 Proteiniphilum sp.
AAGCTTGGAGTATATCATTCAATGATAAATGATAATGAGAGGGCTGAGATATGGATAAAAATGCAATCTGACGAACCTTTTGATGTAGTTATTGGTGTTAGGTCATCTATATTTTTACCTTATCAATCCTTGGGATTAGTTATTGTGGATGAGGAGCACGAAGGGGGATATAAACAGATGGATATTGCTCCGAGATATAATGCTAGGGACACAGCAATAGTTATGGCACACAACTACAGTGCTAAAGTTCTTTTAGGATCAGCCACTCCATCTATCGAAAGCTATCATAATGCTACAACGGGTAAATATGGTTTGGTGGAAATGCATAATAGGTTTGAGGATATTGAGATGCCTCGCATTGTGCTTGAGAATACCACCGAGCTTCGCAGGAAGAAAATAATGAAGTCAGTACTCACTCCACTAATGATTGAGAGTATAAATGGAGCACTTGATAGTGGTCAGCAGGTCATCCTTTTCCGAAATAGACGAGGTTTTGCACCAATGCTCGAATGCAAACAATGTGGTTGGGTGCCAAAATGTAAACATTGCGATGTATCGCTCACATATCATAAATATCACCATCAACTAAAGTGCCACTATTGTAATAGCTCTTACAAAGTAGTTGAGGAGTGTCCAGTTTGTAAAACAAATAGTGTTGAACAGCTTGGGATGGGCACAGAGATGCTAGAACAAGAGGTTGCAAATCTTTTTCCCAATGCAGTGATAGAACGAATGGATACTGATACTACGCGAGGTAAAAATAGTTATGAACGAATAATAAATGACTTTCAGGAGGGACGAACAGATATTTTGGTTGGCACACAGATGTTATCTAAAGGATTAGATTTTGATAATGTAAGTCTTGTAGGAATCATAGCAGCTGATGGATTATTGAATCATCCCAATTTTAGATCTCACGAGAGGGGTTTTCAGCTAATGATGCAATCAGCGGGTAGAGCAGGGCGTAAAGGGCAACAGGGTAGAGTGGTGATTCAAGCGGCTGATCCCGAAATAAGCCTATTTAAATATCTGCAAGCCAATGATTATGTTAGCTTTTACTATATGCAGCTTAATGAGCGTAAGTTATTTAATTACCCTCCTTACACACGATTGATATCTATTGTGTTAAAACATCGTGATGGGGGTGTTGTTGACTCAGGTGCACATTTTTTTGCAAGTGCTTTAAAGCAGTCTCTTGGGCATATGGTTCTTGGACCCAATGTTCCAGTGATAAGCTATATTAAGAGACAGTATATTCGAGAAGTATTATTGAAATTAGATATTGGCTTGTCTCATATTAAAGTAAGAGAGCTTATCAGATATGTGGAGCAACAATTTCGTAGCCACGAGAGATTCAAGTATGTGATTCTGAACTATGATGTAGATGTATATTAATTGTGTAGTAGGATAGAGAAAAAGGGTAACTATCTATCGTCTTCTGGATTAATATCTTTTAGTAAAGCTATCTCATCATCCTGTCTAACCTCCAAAATGCCATTATCAATCTGAAACCTTATTACAGCAATTACTTTTTCGGGCTCATGCTCCTTGATGGAGTCAACAAGTGGATTAATTCTTTGTGGTGACTCTTCCTTTAAAGTACTGTTTATTTGATTTGCTATTTCTAAAAATTCAAAGTTAGTAAGGCCCGATTTATTTCTCTTTAGGCATACATCGCAATTGCCACAGTCTTTAGGGTTTTTCTCATTAAAATATACCAGTAGCATACGACTTCTACAGAATCTATCATTTTCTGCATAATTGGTCATAGAAGTAATTCGTTTTTCAAATCTATTTTTTCTATCTTCTAAAACGAGCTTTGGTATAGATACAAATTCAATATCATCTCTTGAAGTAGTGTAAACAATGTAGGGCGTCTTTTTTTGTGGAACATAATCAATATACTTTATCTTAGCTAATTGCACCAATGATTGATATATATCATTCTTTGTTTTATTTAGCTTTGTAGCAATAAAGCCCTCATCTATATAAGCATAGTCGGAAAAAATACCTGAATAGTTTCTTAATATGGTGTATATTATATCGGAGTTATCTTCAGATAGCTTTAAGTTGTACAACTCATCACGATATACAAGAAATTTAATGCGCGATCTAACCTCAATGTCTTCCGTATATTCAATATACCCTGCTAGCTCCAATATTTTTAGTGCATGATGTGTTTGAAGAATAGGAAGCTTATATGGGCGACAAAACTCGAAAAGGTCGAAATCGAAAACTCTATTAATACCTGCCCCCACAGCTACTTGAAAGTAATTGCCTAAAGCCTGATATACTCTCTTAATAAAATCCCTTTTAGGAAAAGAGTCTGAGATTCTTCGTTTCAGTTTTGTGGAGTCTGCTTTGTTGAATAATATAATAGCATAGGACCTTTTGCCATCTCGTCCTGCTCGTCCTGCTTCCTGGTAATACTCCTCTAATGAGTTTGGCAAATCAGTATGAACAACAATGCGTACATCGGGTTTGTCGATACCCATGCCGAAGGCGTTAGTGGATACAATTATGCGGCACTCGCCTGACTTCCATTGATTTTGTTTTAATATCTTTTGATCATGCGAAAGCCCTGCATGAAAGAAGTCGGCCGAGATGTTATTTTCTCTCAATGTAAGTGCTATCTCCTTAGTTTGTGCCCTACTGCGCACATACACAATCCCAGTGCCATCTACAGAGTTTACTATGTGTATGAGCTCAGCTATCTTATCCTCCGTGTTCCTAACCACATAAGAGAGATTTTCTCGCTCAAAACTAGTTCTGAATATATTTTTCTTCTTAAATCGAAGTTTATCTTGAATGTCATTAGCCACCTCCAAAGTGGCAGTTGCAGTAAGTGCTAGAACGGGTACATCGGGTAGTGTATCACGTATATCAGCAATTTTTAGGTATGAAGGGCGGAAGTCGTAGCCCCACTGAGATATACAGTGGGACTCGTCAACTACCAATAGGCAAACGTTCATAGCTTGAAGTTTTGCCAAAAATATGTCGGATGATAATCTTTCGGGGGATACGTATAAGAATTTATAATTGCCAAAGATACAATTCTCGAGTGTGGTAATAATTTCCTGCCTAGTCATGCCCGAGTATATGGCAGCAGCCTTGATTCCTAAAGACTTCAAGTTGTCCACTTGATCTTTCATCAAGGCAATGAGAGGAGTCACCACTAAACATATTCCTTCCATTGCCATCGTGGGAACCTGAAAAGTGATAGACTTGCCTCCTCCCGTAGGCATTAGGCCGAGTGTATCATTTTTGTTCCATACAGATTCAATGATTTGCTCTTGAAGTGGTCGAAATGAGCTGTACCCCCAGTATTCTTTCAGAATATCGTGAAATAATGCTGACTTCATATCCCTTTCTTTCTTTTTAATCTTGCACTGATGGCTTATCTTTAATATCCTTTATCATCAATTGAGTATATGACTTGGCTCCATGTTTGTTTTCTTCAATTGTGTAGCATATATCAACTGGTTGCTTTTCTTTTATTCTTTTGAAATGAGAATCGGAGCTAAATGCAATTGCTTGAATGGGTGTTTCTATGCTTTTGTCCACCAGTTCGAGCTTGATGTGATGAAACCCTCTTCCTACAAGTTTACTGCCACCAGAGTCATATACATTTTGAGTTACGAACAATGGGTCGGCATTCTCAGGTCCAAATGGACTGAATAGAGCTAAGTCTTGAACAAATTTAGGTGTTATCTTATCAAGTTGGATGTAGGCGTCAATAATTATTTGAGGTTGCATCATTTTTGATTCAATCTCTTTGAATGAAATGTGCTCGAAACGGCGTTTAAATTCGGGAAAGTTTTCCTCCTTCAAGGTAAGTCCCGCAGCATATGTGTGGCCACCAAAGTTTTCAAGAATGTCACTACATGACTCAATAGCTTTATACACATCAAAATTGTTTGCCGAACGAGCCGAACCAGATATCGTGTCGCCTGATTTTGTTAGTATCACAGCTGGTCTGTAATACTTTTCAGTGAGTCTGGATGCAACAATTCCTATAATGCCTTTGTGCCAATCCTCGTTGTATATAACAATGCTTTTGTAATCATTGTTTCGAAGCACAGTGTCAACATACTCGAAAGCCTCGTCTGTGATCTTTTTATCTAGTTCGCGTCTGTCCTCATTATATTTGTCTATCGCAAGTGCCTTTTTTCTAGCCTGTGGCATATCGTTGGCAAGCATGAGTTCTACCGCTTCCTTGCCATTCATCATTCGCCCCGAGGCATTTATGCGTGGTCCTATTTTAAATGCGATGTCATTTACAGATATGTCTCGTTTGTTGAGTCCACAGATATCTATAATGCCCCTTAGCCCATGGCTTGGATTAGAGTTCAATTGCTTCAAGCCATAGTGCATTAGCACTCGGTTCTCACCAGTTATTGGCACAATGTCGGCTGCGATACTTACCGCAACCAAGTCTAATAGATGCTCAATTTCTGAGAACTCAAACCCATTTCTAATACTAAAGGCGTGCACTAACTTGAAGCCCACACCGCATCCCGATAGTTCGCTGTATGGGTAAATAGAGTCCTCACGTTTGGCATCCACCACCGCTACAGCATCGGGCAATACTTCGCCTGGCATGTGATGGTCGCATATAATAAAGTCAATACCTTTTTCTTTGGCGTACGCCACTTTTTCTACGGCTTTTATTCCGCAATCTAGCGAAATAATAAGCTTTACATCTGTATTCAGAGCATAATCAATTCCTTGAACCGATATGCCGTACCCTTCATCTTTCCTGTCAGGAATGTAATAATCAATATTATTGGTTATTTTCCTTAAAAACTTAAAAACCAACGAAACCGCTGTCGTTCCATCTACATCATAATCTCCATAGACCAAAATACGCTCTTTGTTGCCCAATGCTTTCTCGATGCGCTTGATAGCTTTTTCCATATCGGGCATAAGAAAGGGATCGTGCAGATGCTCTAGGCTGGGGTTCAGGAACTTGTCAGCTTCATCAACGCTTGTGATACCTCTCTTCACTAGTACTTCTGCGAGTATGGGGTCTATTTTTATTTCTTTCGTTAGTTCATTTAGTTTATTTTTTTGGTCGGTTGTTAGGGTTAGATAATTCCATTTATAGGTCATTTATATTATTGTTTTTTTTGCTTTGGAAACCAGATTGATCTGGTGAATATGGTAGCTCTCAGCCTCTTATTTATAAAGCTCTGCTACCATGCCTGGCGATTAATATGTACACCAACGGCAAACTAATCTGTAAAGTTATATAAAAACTTTCAAGATGCGATGTTTTTAGTGGTTTATTTTTTAGTGCAGATTGTGATGGTGTGAAGTATAATTGTGCGATTGTGTAATTTCTAGTATTGTTGCATTGCTCTAGTATTATATCAGTATAGCATATAATCGTTCTTGTAGGGTGATGATTGGGCAGTAGTAGCAAGTATATGATTGTATTAGTAATATTGTTTTAGATCTGTAAGCGATGGAATTAAAATGTTATGTTAGAATAAAATTAAATTTTGAAAAAATATTGAGAGAATTGTTTCAAAATGTTTAAAGACTCCGAACCATTCTTTCCGCTCTGCCGTTATATATAGATCTAGTGAGAAAATATGTTTTTTTCATTTTATTGCATTTCATTAATGGTGTTTGAACTATATTATACTTCGATAGTCTTAAATGAATTGAGATGTGGTTTTAATAGTGTTAAAAAATGCATTGTTTGATAGAAAAGTTTTGTTATAGCAAATATTTTTACTATATTTGTATCATTGATAAAAGAGCTAAAGATTAAGAAATATTTTTTCTATCAGCTCTATTGAGTGAGGAAAGGCGGACAGATGTATGAAAAACAAGAAGGATATGGTGATAGACTTCTTAAAAATGATTTATAACTAAATTATAATTGTATGGAGTGACTAATTTAAATGCTGAATCTACCTTGCGTACTAGTATTAACTATTTAAAAAGGGAAAATTATTTATCAGCAGTAGATTCAGTATTTAATCTTCATCAGTACATCACGAGAGCTATTGATTTTATAATCCGCGCTCTCTGTAGAATTAAAAAAATATACTCAAAGAAATAAAAAAAGGATCGCGCCCTCGCATACACGATCCCTTAGGTAGCTACAGCTTATCCATTAGGCTAGAAACGAAATGTTAAGCAGTAGCAGAAGATGTGACGTTGTCGCCATTGTTACTGGTGCTTTTGTCTTCATTTCCCGAATCTTGCGATTCAGTTTCTGTAGATTCAGTACCAGGCAAATTATCACTGTTGGCAGTGCTGGTAACACTTGCCGCTTTAGTGGGTTTTGCTTTAGCGACTTCATCATTAGGATTATTCTCGGATTTATTCGTGATTCGCATTTTGTATGCGGCATGAAAATCTCCGAGATTTTTCTTTAATCCTAGATAGAGTTCTTCATATTCCTCAATGCCATTCCATTGGATCGAAATAGATAGAACTCGTTCGAAGTTTCTAAGACTATTATATGCCTCGTTCATGATTGAGGTTTTTTCTGTTAAGGACATATTGCTTGTCCCAAATAGAATGTTGTTTTCAACATTAATTTTCTCGAATTCTTTATTCGTTTCAATTAAAATTGAAGCATAGCCACTAAGATCTAAATCTACCAACACTTTGCCTATTTCCTCCCTCTGAGTAACGTCGATTTCCATGATATTAATATATCTTGTCAATCTATTGTGAGAGTAATAAGGCATTCTTGGTGCAATTTCGTATATCCAATTAAGGAATATCTTAGCATTTATGACCTCTTGCTCAATTGGAGATGTAAGCATCGATTTCGATTTGCTTATCATCGTACGCAATGTTTTAATGCGTTTCGAGTTAAGCCTCTTAATCTCCTCAGTGAGCTTCATTTTTCGAGCATATCGTCTTATAGGCTCTAGAGTTTGCAACTGGTTGAGCAGCTTTTGAGCAGCTTCTATTAAAAACGTGTCGTTAATGTCTTCTGGCATCGTTTCCGATATTGTTGCGCCAATATTGAACATTAACTGTGGGAACTCTGCAATATCTAACTTGCGAGTCCATCCGATATTAAGTTTATATTCCATATTAAATTTTTTTATATTAAACTTTATTCGGAAGGAAACCAGTATGTGCTGCGAGGAATCACGCCTGATTCCACTTCTCTATTACGAAATTAGTAATTATTTTGTTATTGTGCAAATATTTAGGGATGAAGATTATGTTAAAAATAGTATTTTCTAGATTTTATTTAGATTGTATTTTTATTCTTTCGAAAGTATGAGATGGGGGTAATAATTAATATTGTAGATGAATATCAAAATAGCATGTTTTATGGGTTTAAGATGTTGGTATGTAGTCTATTGGCCCGGTTTTAGGTGATGCAAGTTTTTGATCTGAAAAGTTTTTCAGCCCATTTTCCGTACGGAAAGTATCTCTGAAAAGTTTTTTAGCCTTACTTTCCGCACGGAAAGTAACCCTGAAAAGTTTTTCAGCCTATTTTCCGCACGGAAAGTAGCTCTGAAAAGTTTTATAGGCCATTTTCCGTACGGAAAGTAGCTCTGAAAAGTTTTATAGCCTATTTTCCGTATGACATGGATCCCTCAAAAACATTTCAGACCTGTTCTCCGAGTATAAATCCGAGTATAAAAGTATTTTTATGATGCTTTATCTATGTTGTCAATTCTTAAAAAAGTATTTTATGATACAAGCTGAACTGAATGGATGACCTCAAAATGATTCAAGACAATTTTCTGTTGGTTATGTATCTCAATTATTCTTCAAATACTTCAAATATAGTTCAGCGCAAGCTCTAGCATCGCTAAGTGCATCGTGATGATTGAGCTGAATGCAGTGTGTGTGGCAAAGTGTGGCAAGACCAGCCTTGTAGATTCTGAAAGTGCATGCTTTTTTGTATTCTGGCACGTGCATTCCGTAGTAAGCGAGCGTTTGTGCCAGTACAGGAAAATCGAATGCCATACCATTGTGTGCCACCACGGTTTGATTGGTGATGTATGGTTCGATGATTGGCCATTTTTCGTCGAATGTGGGCTCGTAAGCAGTATCTTGTGGCGAAATGCCATGTATGGCTATAAATCGTTTCCAATAATAATTGTCGGGTGGTTG
>JAAYFB010000382.1 GCA_012728465.1 Proteiniphilum sp.
CATCTATACCTATCACATAAGGTTTATCCATGAGTTTAATGTTTTAATTTGTTTATATGTAATTGAGTTATAATTGATAATGCAAATATACAATTATTTTGTTATTAAAATATACCATTGTTAAAATATTTAGCATAAATATTGTTTTGTCATTTTTCAATTATTTTAGGGTATCTATGTTTACAATTTGATATATCTTTGCATTATTACAAACTCATTTTTGCATCAAAACACATTTTTTGATTGCAATTTGAAACTATCGAATTGAAATTTATCACAATAACAAACAGGTCATGAAGGAAATAAAATTTTATAGTGGAGAAAATATTCCGCTAGAACTACACAAAGTAAGAGTTGTACAAAAATTAAATCTTGTACCTATCGAGCGACGTCTTGAAGCACTTAACGAGGGAGGATTCAATACATTTAGACTAAACACAAATGATGTATTCCTTGACATGCTTACGGATAGTGGCACAAATGCAATGAGCGATAATCAGATGGCTGCAATGATGCAGGCAGATGATGCGTATGCAGGTTCGCAAAGTTTCTATAGATTGCAAAAAGCAGTCGAAGATGTTTTAGGTAAAAAGTATTATCTACCCGTTCACCAAGGACGTGCAGCTGAGAATATTATATCGAATGCATATATAAAAAAGGGAAGTATAGTTCCGATGAACTACCACTTTACCACAGCAATGGCACACATCACGCAATATGGAGGTAAGATAGAAGAACTATTATATGATGAGGCATATGTAATAAACTCATCACATCCATTTAAAGGTAATATGAATATTGAAAAACTTGAAGAGTCTATCAATACACATGGAGCCAAGAACATTCCTTTTATCAGAATGGAAGCCTCAACTAACCTAATTGGTGGACAACCATTTTCGGTACAAAATCTACGCGACGTAAGGGCAATTGCAGATAAATACAATATTCGCTTAGTGCTTGATGCTAGCCTTATTGGTGAAAATGCTTTCTTAGTAAAGCAACGTGAGGAAGAGTTTAAAGACTCTACAATGGGAGAAATATTAAAAACCATGACAGCTTTAGCAGATTTGGTTTATTTCTCGGCACGAAAGCTTAGCTCATCTCGTGGTGGTGGTATTTGCACCAATAATATGGAGATATATCGCGAGCTAGAAGCACTTGTCCCACTATTCGAAGGCTTCCTTACATATGGAGGAATGTCGGTACGAGAAATGGAGGCAATGACAGTAGGACTGTATGAAACTCTTGACGAATCAGTTATTAGCCAAAGCCCCACTTATATTAAGTACTTAGTAGATGCACTTGATGCAAAAGGGGTTCCAGTTATTAAACCCGCAGGTGTATTGGGCGCTCACCTTAATGCTTTTGATATTTGTAGCCACATACCACAAAATGAATATCCAGCAGGTGCACTTGCAGCAGCTTTATTCTTAATTTCGGGAGTTAGAGGTATGGAGCGTGGTTCAGTTTCAAATCAGCGCGACGAAGATGGAAACGAAACCTATGCCGATATGGAGCTTGTTCGACTTGCTGTACCTCGTCGTGTGTTTACTCTTTCTCAAATAAAATATGTAGAAGATAGAGTTGTATGGCTTTACGAAAACCGTCATTTAATTGGTGGACTACGCTTTGTTTACGAACCCCCAGTATTACGTTTCTTTATGGGAGGATTGGAACCAATAAGCGACTGGCCAGAGAAACTAATGGCTAAGTTTAAAGAAGATTTTGGTGATAGTCTATAACTATCATCAACTGTTTTAGGTAGCAATAAATATTAATGAAAAAGGCGAGATTTCTCTCGCCTTTTTTACTTCTATATAATACTTTTAAAACAAAGCCTAATACTCTTGCCAACTCTTAATTGCTAGTTCGTCTTCATCTATAGTGCAAAAAGCAGTGATGAAAGCTGATGCCAAACGAGCATTGGTGATAAGTGGAATATTATGATCAATTGCTGCACGACGAATGGAATATCCATTAGTCAATTCACGTTTGGTGACGTCCTTAGGAATATTGATAATCAAATCAAACTTCTTACCTGTTATCAAATCCAGGATATTATTATCCCCCTCCTCATCTGGCCATTGTACGTCTTTTGCATCAATTCCGTTTTCAACCAAGAACTTTTGTGTTCCGTGGCTAGCGTATAGCTCGTAACCTCTAGCATTAAGAAGCTTGCAAGCCTCAAGCAAATCAACCTTAGATTTAACTTCGCCCGAAGATATCAAGATGCTCTTCTTAGGATAGTGATATCCCACCGAAAGCATTGATTTTAGTATTGCCTCGTTGAAATCATCACCTATACAACCAACCTCACCAGTTGAGGCCATATCTACTCCAAGAATTGGATCGAACTTATGAAGGCGAGAGTATGAGAATTGAGAAGCCTTAACACCAATGTGATCTAAATCAAAGGCATTACCTTCTGGTTTATCAAATTCTGCTTCGAGGATAACCCTTGTAGCTGTATCAATAAAGTTACGCTTGCTTACTTTAGAAACAAATGGGAACGAACGTGAAGCACGAACGTTACACTCAATAACTTTAATCTCGTTGTTTTTAGCTAAGAACTGTATATTACATGGTCCACTAATGTTTAGTGCTTTAGTAATTTGCTTAGAAATCTTCTTTACACGACGCATAGTCTCAAAGTAAATCTTTTGTGCAGGGAATACGAGTGTAGCATCACCCGAGTGAACTCCTGCAAACTCAACGTGCTCAGAAATTGCATATTCAACTATCTCACCGTTCTTTGCTACTGCATCCATCTCTATCTCTTTTGCATTAAGCAAGAATTCAGATACTACAACAGGGAACTCTTTTGATACCTGTGCTGCCATATCTAAAAAGCGATGCATTTGCTCTTTATTGTACGATACATTCATTGCTGCACCCGAAAGCACGTATGATGGACGAATTAGAACAGGAAAGCCTACTTCATCTACAAACGCATCAACCTCATCATAGCTCGAAAGCTCTTTCCAACGTGGTTGGTCAATACCTAGCTCATCAAGCATCGCTGAGAACTTGTGACGGTTCTC
>JAAYFB010000383.1 GCA_012728465.1 Proteiniphilum sp.
CACATAATATAACATTTATTCTTCCTTAGCTCAGTTGGTTAGAGCACCTGACTGTTAATCAGGGGGTCCTTGGTTCAAGTCCAAGAGGAAGAGCAAAGAATATTATTTTTCGAATACAACCAATTCTTCTTTAGCTCAGTTGGTTAGAGCACCTGACTGTTAATCAGGGGGTCCTTGGTTCAAGTCCAAGAAGAAGAGCAAAGCGAATCATTTATATGGTTCGCTTTTTTGTTTTAATAGTATCAAGTTTGGCAATTAAATACCTTAATTTGAAACCATAAAACAATAGTAGAGCATGATAAACTAATCAACACAAAAAGCATATCAATCAAAACTCTACTGATTTTATTAAACATAAAAAATAAATTACCCAAGCAGAATCTACTAAGATAGACCAACAAACTATTAATATCAAAATTGAATCCCAATCTCCTTATTGGCGGTTGGGATTAAATATTAATTGATATGATTTGGCTCGATAACAAGTGGAAGTGAGTCATGCCAAAAATAAATGACAGCAATTAGAAGTGGAAATATCAAACACGACTGATGACCGAAAACAATTACATTAGGAAGTGTCTTCATTCACTAGTGAATTATGATAATTCTTAGTGGAATTAACTCCATTCTAATAAGAATAGTCATAATTCCATCTGTAATGGAGCCTATTCACACGAGAACAATGACAACGTACAATTGAATTGGCACTATCCACACAAGAATTAAAGCAATTCGCTATAATAATTGCGAGCGAGTAGTTAATTTCTCAATGCTATTGATAGAAACTATAGAAAGAGAGTAGGAGATGAGTGGCCAAAAAATATTATTGTGCAACTACAATGCTCCATATTATCATGAAAATAAATATTGCAGGAGTAGCAATCAATAGGCTGTCAATACGATCGAGAATGCCACCATGCCCAGGAATTATATTGCCCGAATCTTTAAGATTATAAGTTCGTTTTATTAGAGACTCAAATAAATCTCCGATGGTACCAAATATGGCTGTGATGAATGCAAATATTGACCAAAACATATAGTTATCTCCGGGAGTAAGCTTTGCAAAAACTAAACCAGCAATGATGGTGAAGCAGACGCCTCCAATAAATCCTTCGATTGTTTTCTTGGGCGAGATGTGCTCTATTAGTTTGTTTTTTCCAAACAATGACCCTACAACGTAGGCCGCAGTGTCGTTTACCCAAATAAATACAAAGATGGCTAGAAGCGCATACTCCGAGTTATTTAAAGAACCATCGAGTTGCGAAATAAATTGTAATAGTAAGAATGGAAGTGTAATGTAGATTTGTCCAAAGACTGAGTTTATTGCATTTCGTAGTGTGTTTTCCTTTTTACTAAATACCGCATTAGAGAAAATCAATATCAGATAAAGTAAGAGGGCTATCGACAATATCGTTAAACCCATTTTAATTTGAGGTAACAAGGGCAACAAGAAGAATGTAACACCAGCGATGGTGTTAAACACTCTACTTTTAGTACTCGGATTGTTTTTTTCGGTTAATCTATAAAATTCATAGAGTGCTAATCCCAATAAAATAGTAAATATTGAGATAAAGAAAAATCCCTTTCCTAAAATACCCAGAAGGACAAGAGCGATATACACAATACCGGCTATTGTCCTCGTTAGTAAGTTTTTTAAATTCACTTGAAGTTATTTATCGTTGTTGTCTAACTCTTCAGAAGAATCATTTTCTTGATCGCCATTTTGGCTCTCTATCTTCTCAAAATCAATGTTAGCATCTATCAAAGCATTGTACCAGCTGATAATTTTTTTCACATCCGATGCATACACTTTGTCTTTATCATACGTTGGAAGCACTTCTTCAAAAAATGCAAAAATCTCTTTAGATGAAGACTTTTTGCCTATTGATGCTTTTTCGCCATTCTCTTTTTCTTTAATCTTTGATAATACTTCACGCAATGGTACATCACTCTCTGTTGTATATATCGAAACATCGCTAAGAGCGATTACTTTCTCCGTTAAATAGATTGGAATTCTTTTACCGTCAATTAATGATTCAACGATATTTAGGTTTTTTCCTGTACTAACTAGTCGGTATAAACCTGGTTTTTCTGAAATCGATAGTATTTTTGTAAGCATTGTTGTTTCTAATTTTAATATTGTAATTGAGTGCAAAAATAGATAGTATCAGCCAATTTTACAACACAATTGATAAATTGTTTTTATCTCAACCTAGATATCTCAATTAATAATTGTACTTTAGCAATTGTAATTATGTGAAATTGATGTAGTTTATATTTTATACTTATTTTATTTATTACTGAACTCAATAGACGAAATATTGAAATAATATGATGTTAAAAACAAGGTATCTGCTTGCACTTACACTCATTTTGATGTCTGTGGCTTGCACAAATACGAAAAAATCGGAAAAAGCCGATTCAAACAAGGATATGGAAACAGCGAAATACTATAGTGACGAAATGTTCCTTTTTGTCGGCACATATACTTCCGAGGGAGGAAGCGAAGGCATTTATCTTTACAGAATGAATATAGAGAGTGGAGTGGTGGACTCTGTTAGAATGATTGAAGCTAACAATCCCTCATATCTAGTGATTAGCAAAGATGAGAAGCATTTGTATGCTGTTAGCGAATCGGGAGAAAATAGCACAGTCAGTGCCTTTTCGTTCGATAATAGCACGGGTGCAATGTCTCACATAAACACTCAAAGCACCGATGGAGCTGATCCTTGCTACATTGAGATTGATAAGTTGGGAAATAATGTACTAACGGCCAATTACAGTGGGGGTAGCATATCCATGTTTTCGGTAAGGGATGATGGTGGAGTTTCATCAGTTAATTCAGTGATCAACTTTGAAGGATCGGGTCAGGATGAATCAAGACAAGCGTCTCCTCATCTTCACTCGGTAAGATTTTCACCAGATGGAAGGTTTCTATTTGCAACTGACTTAGGCACTGACAAGATTTACAGATTCAAATCTTTAGAGAGTGTATTTGAGGGGCAACCATTAGTTATTCAGTCTGACATTACCGAAATAGATGTGCCTGCGGGTATGGGACCACGACATTTCGATTTCCATCCATCTAACAAGTATATGTATCTTTTGGGCGAACTATCGGGCGAGGTTGTAGTGTATGACTACAACGATGGTGATTTATCGGAAAAGCAAACCATTGTGTCCGACAGTTTAGGTGCACGTGGTGCAGCAGATATTCATGTTTCGCCTGACGGCAATTTTGTTTACGCTTCAAATAGATTGAAAGGTGATGGAATTTCTATTTTTTCAATAAATAAAGATGATGGAATGCTAACAAAAGTGGGATATCAAGATACTGGACTTCATCCACGCAACTTTGTGATCACGCCAAATGGATCGTTCTTGTTAGTTGCTTGCCGTGACGATAATAAAATACAGATATTTTCGATAGATAAGACTACAGGGTTGCTATCAGATACTGGCAAAGACATTAGATTGAGTAAACCCGTTTGTTTAAAGTTTGCATCAGCACAATAATATACAAAAAGCGTTGAGAATAATTCCCAACGCTTTTTTGTAACAAATAAAATTAAAATTAATTTCTTCTACCTTGACGGTTGTTGCTCATTCTTGTTTTGCGAATGGCATCAAGTTTTTCTGATTTTTCTTTACCAATGATTTTTTCCAATTCTTCTTGGTTTTTCTTCATCTCAGCATCACGCATGGTACGCATTTCTTCACGCATTTTGTCTCTGTCTCCAGATAGTTTGTCTCGGTTCTCCTTCATTTTAGCCATATCTTCGGCACGCTTAGCATCTTGCTTTTTGTATAGCTCCTCTATTTCAGTTTTTTGTGCATCGGTAAGCTCAATTACCTTCGACATTGCCTCCACACGATCCTTTGCCGTCATTTGCATAGTTTGACGATCTCTATTACCATTCCCTTGTTTTCCTTGTCGATTTTGAGCTGACATCGACAAACTAAATGTAAACATAACAGCACACACAATTAAATAATACTTTTTCATAATCATCTAAATTTTTAGTGTTAGTAAATAGTTCGATTGTAATAATTGCAATAATCATTACGTCTTAATTGACACACAAATATAA